>NZ_CAJODG010000001.1 GCF_905233635.1 Selenomonas sp. AE3005
TTTTTTCTTGGCATGATTATGACCTCCGTTTTGTTCGGTTATTATATCATGCGCGCTTAATTTTTCAAACACTGGTCTGAATCCATGGGTCCATTATAACTTTCGCTACTTTTTCGTATATCTCTGTTAAGTGTTTACGAACGCACGCCTCTGATACAGCCATTCTCATTGCTATAATCGGCACTGATAAGTCATTGACGATATACAACCGGATAATATGCTCATCCATCGGAGTCAGCATAGCCTCAAAAATCAGTCTCTCAAATTCAGCCCTCGTTGACATCCGCAACCGCAGTCTTGCTGCCTTTGATGCACTGTTCATAGATAGAGTCCTCCTTTTCCACTAAAAAAGAGGCGTAGCCCTTCTTTAGACTACGCCTGCAAAACTCAAAAATATTAAATTGTTTAAGTAAAATGTAAAGAGAAAACTAAAATGTTAATTTTACATTTCACTTTTTTAGTTTACATTTTACCATTCAATCCCGGCACTTACACCGCCGCACCTTACATCGACATGTACGCCCCAGTCATATAGGCCAATACCATCGAAAGGCAGCTGTTGGGCATACCATTTCAGTTGTTCCGGCGTGTGACAGTGCGGATAGTTTGGCGTTTGCACATCGGCAGCCGTACCTTCTACATGCTGACTGTTAGCAACCCCACCAACGGCAGCATTATGAGTCGGACAACGATACATACATGATACTTCCAACGGGCCGCCAATGCTCTCACGGAGGCGGTCAAGAAGTTCCAAGAGTCGCTGACTTACGTTGTTAGCTGATTCAGTACCGCAATTACAATGCCCTTGTTCCCGGCCGTGGCACATCATTTCCTCTGCGCTGAAATATTTAGCCCTTGCCGGTTCATCGGCAGCATCGGCCGGTGCGGTGCCACTACAAATATAGTCGGTTACACCTCGTGCAATAGCTTTTGCAAAATCGTCAGCCTGGTCACGCAGCTTTATAGCGTCGGAATAGTTGCTGATAAAGCCCGTTTCAACAAGTACCGCCGTCATGTTAGTGCGCTTAAGAACTGCAAGCCCTCCACGCTCCTTAATGCCACGGTCAATCATGTCTAACGAGCTGACAATCTGTGCGTTGATACATTCCCCCAGTGCTCTTGCCTCGTCAGAACCAGGGAAGATAAGCGTCTCCGTACCCTTAGCGGAAATATTGTCAGCAGAATTGCAATGGATAGAAATGAACAAATCTGCCTCGCTGTCGTTCGCCGTATCTGTAATTTCGCTAAGACTGTCACTCTGTAAGTTGCCCACGACTTCCACGCTGGCAGCAGTAAGGTAGGATTCTACATAGTCCGTAATTTCTTTTGCAATAATAGCCTCTTGTAAATCAAGGCCATAATTTACCGCGCCGGGGTCAGGTCTGCCATCTGGACTATGTCCAGCATTGAGAAATACACGCATCATTTTTCCTCCTTTTCCTTTTCCGCAGGGAGTGTGCCTCCCCAAAAATGCACAACCTCATCATTATCATCAAATTTGGGTAATCTTACATCATGTTTTGAGTGAAAGTAATCCCATGCCTCCGGGAAGTGCGTTTCAATGTACTTTAACTGTTCCTCCAGTGTCATTGTTACACCCTCTTCCCTACATGCTTTATGACTTCTTCGATAATAGCCTGCTTGCTGTTGAATGTATCAGCTACAGTCTTTCCGAGAAAACCGATAAGCCCTACCGCGATATTGGTTTGTAACTCTTTGTTATCACCTATAAATAGCGACAGTATAAGTGCAACGACCAGACCTATAGCGATAATTTTTTCAGTACTGAAAAACTTAGCCATGTTAATCACTCCTCTATCTATCCTTATCAGGAAAATCATTGTGTGTCTGCCGACAAAATTTAACTAAGAAATCCAACCGCTTATGCGCCTGCATTGCACTCTGCTCAACCGCTGCAAGTTTAATCTCAATATCGTGACTGCGCCGGTTTGCCTCGTCCAACTTAACTGTCATAATGTCAAGCGACTTTTCTAGCCGTCCTATGCTTTTGTCAAGCGGTTTAAGGATTACATAAGATACTATTGACCATATAGCACCGCCAATAACTGTAACTTGAACTGCTGTAGTTACCAAATCATCCATGTTTTCACCGCCTTGCCTTACTTAACTGATAGCCCGTCCTTTATCGTAGCTACCTCTTTTTCTGCCTCCCTGCGCAGCTCACTATACCACCCGTCAGTGTCATTGAGTTGACCATACATATCAACGCAAGCCTGCTCATAAGCAAGCCAACGACGCAAACCTTCATTATATAGATGGTCAATATCCTCTTTTTTTGGTGCCGACATAAACGACTGGCCGGGCAGGATAGGTTGCTCCCACGGCTGGCGCGTAGGCGGTTTCTTCGGCATGGTGTCTACACCGTTTGAAATGTTCGGCTCATCCTCCGGCTCGTCAGTACCCTCCTGCCACTGCAACTGTGTAACCTTACCGGTTTTATCCTTGGCTCCAGACATAGTATTCTCCGGAGGTTTCTGGATAATACCGCCGTACCGGTCAATTAGCTGAAACCGTGTAGTCAGATTGTTATCAATGGCCTCTTCAAGTTTTTGAAACAAAAACCGGCTCATACGGCCTGCCCCCAGCCAATAGAAATACTCTGCCAAATCTGCATACAGCTTAATGCCTGCTGCCTGCATATCTAGCATTTGCAACTCTAAATCATGCTCCATTCTAATCTCCTCCTTTGCATGATAAATATAAAAAGACCTTGGAGAGTTCCCCAAGGTCTTTACTACATTATTTTATTCCTAGCGCACGTTTGGCAATTTCGATGCGCTTTTTCTGTATGTTTCTCTGCATTACCTCCCTGTCATGGATAGACCACTTTGGATTATCGATAATCGACTTTTCCTGTTTACTGATTTTTCGCAGCTGCTTTTGGCCATTTTCAAGCCGTTGCAGAAGTGCCGGGTCAAATCCTTCCGGCCTCTTATGTGTGAGTTTATACTCATTTTTCAGCTTAGTCTGCTCTTCTAACTTCTTATAGAAGTCATTGACAGATTGCGGACTCTTAAACTGCGGATACAGATAGCCACGGATAAGCGGCATTTCTTCAAGCGACAAGCTCTGCTGATTCTGACCGGACACAAGGTCAATAGCTTTAGGAATTGCCATACCAAGTGTTCCCGTATAACCCGCTATAAAGTGTTCTATATTGCGTGGTGCAATGTCGAAGGTTTCACCCATCCACTTTGCAAGGCTGGTAGTATACGGACCATACTGTAGTTTTGCCGGAAGTTTATCCTGCCCCTGTGGAATAATAGGCCGGTCAGTAAAGAAAGCATGATTAGCCTGAATCTCAATAATTGGCAGTATAGAAGTCGGCAACATACCAGGCAAAGCATCCCACATTGGCATGAAATAATCTTTTGCCTTATGTGAACGCTTGTTATATGCCTCGTCAAGCCCCTTTTCTACAGCGTTGCTGACAAATCGTATGCCCATATCGGCAGCTTTTGGTATGCGGATGGTTGTATCTCCAAACTTAAAGAGCCAATGTGTTTCCTTAAGCCAGTCAGGAGCGTCCTTATACCAGTCCTCATCATGGTACATAGCAAATATAATCATTGCCGGAAGTGCACCATACAAAACAAGTTTTGCGGCCGTCCGCGCTGCCCTCTTGGGGTCATTCTTAAAGTCAAGACTACGATATAACTTATCCCAGCCTTGAATACTTGCATTAGCAAAGGCTGTAATCTTGTTGTACTCAGCACCGGCCTTGCCGTGACGTGCGAAGTCCATCAAATCGCGACTTTCAAAAGCTGCCTCAAGCATTGCTGCATTGATTTCTTCCTTGGTCGCATTAGGCTTATCTTTCAGGATAGCCTCTTTGGTTTTCTTGTACATTGCCAGGCGTGTGCCATACTCGGAGTATTCACCTGCCATCTGCAAGCCTTCCAACAACGCATTAGCGAAGTCGCGGCTTGTGAGTCGTTTCCAGAAACTACGGCCTAGCTTGTCAAGAGTTGACTGCGTATAATCACGGTCAAGGGAAAGCGCACTAGCTTGTGCTGCTCCCTGTGTGAGCCATTCATAGTAAATTGGTTTACGTTTCCACGCATACCAAAAGCCTCTTACAATGTCCAGAGGATTAACCCACATACCATACTTAGTATAGAGCGTTGAATCCTGCCAGTCACGTGCCACGTTGCGCAATGCAAACTCCGGTGATGCCATTGTGAAACAAGCTCTAGCTAGTCGCGTAATGGCATGTAGGAACTTAATGAAGAAGTGAGAACTGTCTACGCCCATATTGTTTACTGCCCGTACAACATCCGGGTCAGTCTGTAAATACTTGCGCTTGCCGTTCTCCAGGAAGGTAATAGTCGTTTTGTCGCTATCAGACTTATCTACTTCTTCAATCAGCCAACCGGAGGCATCACAACGTGCAACGTCAGCAAGCAGGCATTTTGCCTTGTTCAGTTCAGCCTTTTGGATAAACTGTGCCGTGTTGCGGATAATGGACTCCAACGGATTAACAATATCACGGGTTGAACCCTTGATATGTTTCATGCTATCGCCAAAGTTAATATCCTCGTTATCCTCGAATACACGGAACAATGGTACATAGTTTTGCCACTTAGTAAGCAGTTCTTGGAACCGCTTTTCACTAATAACGCCACTATCTGCCAGTATTGCAGCTGTTGTATTGGAGAAGTGAACTAAATCCTGTTGCGCAGCATGATACTTTTCAAAGCCATCATCGATGTACTTCTGGCAGTTGTCCTTGCTGTACGTTGCAGGAATCGGCATAAGGGCATCGCTAAGTTTTTCAATCTGCTCTTCATACTCAGCCTTCTGCTTTTCATCCTCCTTACTGGTTCCCAGCTTTTCAATCTTATTCTTCAAGTGCTGCTGCTCCTGACGAATATCATCGTTATGCTGGTGCATATCCATGATATGACAAGCCGTACAGTAAGTGACAAAATCGCGTTGTTTCTCGGCGTTCTGGAAAGCGTCAATGCTATTAAGTATCTGATACAACGTCTTGAAACCAGTAAAGTCTACATTCGGGAAGGCATGTTTCAAGGCATCTACAGCACCCTCGTTGCGTCCTTCCAGTGCTGCTATTGCTCTACCATAAGAGCCACGCAACATACGGAAAGCCACCATCGGGTCAGCGGTTATGCCAAGTTTGCTCTGACCTTTTTCCGTCAGATTAGCGTTTACCTGCTTAACCATGCGGTTAATCGGTTCCAATTCCTCTACAAATTCCTCATAGAGCTTGTTTTTCCGCTCCTGCATAGTCGGTTTCTGCTTGTTGTTCCACTGAATAGACCCCTGCATTTGCTCCCGGTAATCCTTACCAAGCCACTCTGCAAAGGCATCGCGCAAATCTTCAAGTTTAGCCGAATACGCTGGATTATCCCTCATAGCCTTATGGAAGGTATAAGCCTCCTTGGAAACATTGTTAGATGCTCCCGTGAGAATCCAGTCAGCAATGTAGTTGTTCATTGCCTCTGTAGACGTGATACCAAGGTTTTGTGCTGCGATACGTCCTGCGACCGGCAGTATGTTTTCCCAGTCAAAAGCATGACGGGAACGCAACACTCTGTCCTCTGGCTTGTAAACAACATTGTTCTTGTTGCCTTCCATCTTGCCATAGCGAAGTTTGACATCCAGTGCCTTTTCTATCATTTCCGTTAGGTGCTTGCGATAGCGGAACTTTTCACTATCCTCATTGCCCTTGCCAGCCATGATGTTTTTTATACGGTGGAATAATCCTTCATTGCTATTGTCGGACGGGCCATAGGAATACTTGGTCTTCCCATAAGAAAAAGCACCCTTTTCAGAGTGCTTTGTGGACTTTATGGTTTTTCTGGTTGCTTCTCGGATTTCTTGTACATGGCGTTCCTTAGCTCGTTCAAGTTCATCCCAAGTAGCATAGCGAGTGCGCAATCCTGTGCTTCCTTCTCGGTTATCGTATGCGGTTTCTCTGTAGACTGTTTTTGCATAATCAATCATCCTTTCCGCATTGCGTAAAATCATGTCATAGGTTTCATCAACACCATTTTCCATGTCAATATTAAGCCCTTGGGTATGAACCTTAACAAAGTCGGCTTTGTTGGCATGTTTAGCAACAGCATTACCATACGCTTCCGAAAATGGTTTAAGAACCTCATCCATCAAATCGGAACTTGTCAGTTGAAGTTCTTTTGCTATCTGCGCATCTGTACGACCTTCATTTCTGCGTTTGGTTATGGCTTCGTCTAGGAACTTATTTATCTTACCTAAGATAAAGTTCTTGTGTTCTTCGCCTATATCCTTAGCTTCATCGTACTTTATTTTGTCAGAATTGTCAATGCCTTTTTCGGCAGACAATTTAATACCTTCGGTCACAAGTCTACCACTGGGCAGGCGAATCTCCTTCCCTTCCTTATACACCTTGAACAATGGTCTACCTTCGCCGGCCTTCATATCCCTTGCCAGTCGGCCAAACGCTTTTACAAAGGAATCCCTCTGTGCTGTTGTCAGCTTTCCTTCTGGGTTATGGAAGAAGTCAGCAAACTTATCCATGATGCGCTTTACCCAGGCAACGAACTTACGAGCAAGGCTAGGCTGTTCAACGCCCATTTCCTTGAAAATCTTTACGCGCTGGGTAACATCCTCAAAAGCATCTGCAAGCATTTCTTCAATAACTTCTTCATCCGAAGTCAAGTCACCCCTGCCATTCTGCTTTACAAAGGCATCTATTTGCGCTTTGCTGATTTCACCCTTGAAATAGTCCATAACTTCATCGTAGAAATTTTCGTTACCCTCGCTATTGGCAAGCCAATGGAAAGTTTCATGCCAGAATACTTGCGACAATGGCATATTGCTGCGGCGATTAAGCACCGTAGAACCTGCCGGAATCACCTTACCGCCAATGACCATATCAGTAAATGCGTGGAAACCGTGCATTTTTGGAGCAGCTTCAATCCAAATAACAGGCGTACCTATCGTTTTGCCGAATTCTGCTACTTTCCGTTCCTGACTGGTGTAGTCTCTTTCATCAACAACCTTGGCATTGTTGAGAGCACGCTTCATTTCGCCGGTCATAGAGAATTTAGCTTTTCCCTTCAGTAACCCGTAGGCATTACTTGCATAGCCCTGGACTGCTAATTTCTCATCATTTGACAGTTTCTTATCCCAGTAATCTTTATTAGCCGCACCCATTATCTCCTTTATTTGGACTTCTGCATGAGACTTAGTAGTTTTCTTGGACTTCCAATCACTGAGTATGCTTTCAATCTTGGCTTTATACTCATGTACAGCCGGATTGTTGGCTGCTGAAGCATCTTCCATAGAGTTCTCATTATCGTTTACCAATTCATAAGAAGCAGCCTTTTGAGAAGGAGATTTTTTAGCTTCTTCCTTGACCTGCGGCTTTTCTTCCAACAGTTTCCGCGCATCGCGAAGGAATTTGTCTCTATCTCCTTTTCGGTCAAAGCTAACACTGGGTTTAGTTTTCCCATCGTCATAATCAAATCCAAACACATTCCTTGCCTGATATTTCTTGGCAAGGTCAGCAAACTGCATTCTGTAAGCCTCATCAGTTCCTTTTGGGAAAGATTCTTTCAGACTTACATAATTGCCGTTGATGTAAAATAATCCATCGCCTTCCTCTACAGCTTGCTTTACATTCTGCTCCGGTTCGCTGTCAATAGCGGTATCTGCTGCCTGAGAAGTTCTCTTTGAATCATCATCAACAAGTGTAGCCTCAATTTCTCTATTCAGCTGATTCAACCGGTCACTAAGCTCTTTTACCTTCTTAGCATACGGATTTTCCTGCTCTGCAATTTTTCGAGCCTGTTCGACTTCATTTTTGTAGTCATCAAGTTCTTTGCTACGTATTGCCAGCGAATTATCCGGACCGTTACGCAAAGTGTTTTCAATGCCTGCTACAGAATTGGTTTTTACACCGTAAGCACGATTACCTATAAGTTGTAAGAAAACTTCTCCTGCTTCCTTCTTGTACATACCGGTCAACCGCAACCCACCAATCTGCCCAATCTCTACAGACTGTGTTTTGGTGAGATTTTTCAGCACCTTATCAAGTGCCTCCTGTGCCTCGCCACGGTCTTTGTAGTTCTTGCCACCAATAGTCATGGAGAAGTTTTCGCCTTTCGTATCTTTACGGTTGGCAATATCCTTCTTAATCTTATCGATGACTCTTTCAGCCTCAGCAATAGTTTCTTCCGAACCTGCAAGCGTATTTTCCGCATTGCGGATTTTCTTCTTGAAGGCCGTCTGTGCGTGCTGGTACTTAGTCAACTCATTATTTACCTGCAACTGTTCCTTAATCAACGGATTGCCTGTTGCTGCGCCTTCTACCTCAGCATAAGAAAGCGTAACAAGGTCTGCATCGTCTACAGTACGTACCGACATATCGCCACTCATTGCCTGGGCAATAATAGCTGCCTTGTTCTTCAACTTCTCCCACATGTTAGCATCGAAGGAGTCTTTGACAACATAATTAAAGATTTCAACTTCCTTGTTCTGATTGCCTTGGCGAAGTATACGCCCGTGACGCTGTTCAAGGTCACGCGGTCGCCACGGTGCATCCAAGTCATGGAGTGCTACTAAATGAGTCTGACAGTTAGTGCCTGCGCCCATAGTTTCCGTAGAGCCAATAAGAATACGAATATCACCATTATTGACCTTCTGGAATACATCGTCGCGCTTTTGCTTAGTATTGTAATTCTGAATGAAGGCAATATCCTTTTCCGGTATGCCTTTTTCTTTCAGCTTGGCAATAAGCTCGCGATATACTTCTGGGTTTTCAATGCTGCTTACTTTGTCAGTGTCACTATCTTTGTCGGTTTCTGCTTTTGGTATGCCCATATCGCAGAATACCAGCTGTGCGCCTTTTACATCTGTAGTATCGTGGTATTTCTTAGCAATTGTATCAGCACATGCCTCAATCTTGGAATCCGTCAGCGACAATTTGCGCAGGTCATTAGTAAGAGCAAGCATATTATCCTCGCCCTTCTGCTTTTTGAAACTGCCCTTCATTTTTGCAACACGTTCGGGAACTTTGTTCTTAATATAATCCACCACTGCCGGGTCAGCGTCTATAGTGACTACTGTAGCCTTATCGTTTTTCAGCTTAGGAATATTAAGCGTCAAGTCATCCTGCGTTTTTACATCAGCAAACTTCCGGAACATTTTTGTAAGGTCAGCCATGTTGATAAATTTCTTTACCATTGTAACCTTACGGAATCCATCACCAGTAGGTTTACGTTCAATGCCTTGTCCAATATCGCCAAAGGTGCGCATCCAGTTATCGAAAAGCTCTAATCCCTTTTCTTTTAACCCCTGCATATCAAGATAACGCATCATGGTATACAGTTCAGACATGGTATTAGATACTGGCGTACCCGTAGCAAATACTACGCCACGGCCACCTTGATTGTTAGTAAGCCACTGAGTTTTCAAGAACATATCACGGGAACGGGCAGCATTGGAATTGGTAAGACCACGAATCTGCCCTAATCTGGTAGCAAATTCAAGGTTTTTGAACATATCTGCCTCATCGACAAACAGCTGGTCAATACCCAATTCCTCAAAGGGAATACCAATATCATCAACATCAGTGGATATTACTTCTTCCAAACGTGACTCAAGATTCTTTTTAGACGTTTCCATGTTGGAAAGTGTACGCTTGTCAAGGTTCCTATCCCCTTTAGCCTCCAAAATGGTATCTTCCAACCGGTCAATTTCCTGCTGAATAAAGTCTGCTGCCGTTTCTGGAGTAACAGGGAACCGCTGGAATAAGTTATGGGAAATGATGATACCGTCCCAATCTTCCGTGCGGATTCTTGCCAACATACGGTTACGTGCTGTACGTTTCTCCATGATAGCTTTCCGCTGTTCGGGAGTTTTCCCTTTCAGCAGGTCAATCTTCTTAGTACGCCCGTCTTCTGTCTTTTCAATCTTAGTGGTTCTCTCCACTGCCGGAAGGTCATTAGACTGTAATACCAAGAGTTTTGCACCCGGATAAAGCTGACGGAACTCACGTGCAAACTGTTCTACGACGTTGTTAGGCAGGCAGTACATAGGCTTGTTTGCTATCCCTAAACGGCGCATTTCCATGCCAGCTGCCTGCATTTCAAAAGTCTTACCTGCACCTACGCAATGAGCTATAAGAGTATTGCCACCCTGTAACATACGCCATACCACGTTTTTCTGGTGGTCTTTCATGGCAATTTTAGCGTTCATTCCGGGGAATGTAAGGTGTGAGCCGTCATATTCACGTATAACCGTATTATTGTAGTTGTCATTGTAGTAGCGGACAAGGCGTTTCTCACGTTCCTTATCCTGCCAAATCCAATCCTTAAACTCCTGCTGCAATTCATCTGCTGCAACATTGGCGGCATCGGTTTTTTCCTGATTTAAGACTTTTTCCTTGCCGGAACCATCGAAAATCTGAATAGCCTTGTTGTTAAGGACGTGTTCAAGCAAATCTGGCAAGCTAATTCCCTGCAACTTGTAATTAGGATTACTACCCCAACCGCTTACAGTCCACAATGCAGCACCACGACTGAATTTTACTGTAATATTGTCGCTTAGGTGGGTGGCAAAATCCTGCACGTCCTGTACGGGAATCCACGGTGAGCCAAGATTTACAATGATTTCATCAGATACAAGGTCCTCCGGAATAACCTTTTCAAGCTCTTTTACATTATCTGCATAGGACTTGTCTGTTCTTGCAGCCTCTTTAGCTTGTGCCAACTTCTCACGTACATTACCAGACAGATATTCTTCACGGGTTTCGTAATCTTCCGTAGCCGGATTCTTAAAAATCTTACCATGAAGTTTAGCAACTACCTTATCCGGCGTGCTATCCATCAATTTTGCCATATAATCAAGGTCAACTGTGCCCTGATTAGTAAGGGAGGCAATAAGCGCATCGTCAGCTTTTTCTACATGAGTAACTTCGCGTTGTGCCTGCGTAGTACGTACAGTGAAGATATCGGCCTTTTCTGCGCCCTTAACGCGCTTACGTTTCTGCCCGTTCTTAAGGGTATATTCTTCCTCAATAGGCTTTTCTAATGCCTGCACCATGCCAGCACTGGGGTCATCACGGAAAGAGACCGCGGCCTTGCCCGTAAGTTCTCCATGCTTAGCAACAAACGAATCATAGTCATTATTAAGCTGTTTGCGCAGCCCTTCTACGGCTTTTTCTGTCGCATTGGGGTCACGCTGAGCAACAAGCAAGGCATTAAGGGTATTCTTGACCTTAAGATAGTCATTTACTACCTTAGCTTTTGCGCCAGTTACTTCTACGGCCTTGCCGTCCTGATTCTGTACCACCTTGCCATCAGAATAATAATACTCATAGTCACGGGTCTTTTCATCAGCTACGGCCTTCTTATTAGCTGCTGTATTGTCAAACGTCTTTGCCTTTTTACGGCTTACAGGTTCATATACAACAGGCAGTTTCTCCATTGCCTTTTGGAGCTTGTTTGCCACGTCAGCTACGGTAGTTCCTTCCGGCATCTTAACATTTAGCGCAGGATTACCCCACTGGTCACGGCCGTGACTCTTTTCGCCCAAGATATTATCCGGGTGCTTATCAAAGTATTCGTTAATGCCATAGCTCGGAGCAGAATACCAGTTGCCAGTTTTTACCTCTTTTATATCACCAAACTTATGACCGTAAGATGATTTCTGTCCAGCCTTGTCATGTTTACGGAAAATGACAATATCAGTTGCCACTTGCGTACCTGCATCAGAGAACACGCCGGAGGGAAGTTTATACGCGGCAATAAGGTCAGCTTGTCCAGAAAGATAATTACGCATCTTGGCAGCGTCTTTACCTCCTGCAAGTGACCCCTGCGAAGTAATATAAACCATCAGACCACCAGGACGTACTTTATCAATACCATTAGCAAAGAAATAGTTATGCACCTGATAGCCATCAATCATATTCTGTCCGAACGGAATATTAGAAATAGCCAAATCAAAGTAATTGTCAGCTACGTTTGCTCTCTCAAATCCCTTATGTTCTACAAAGGCATTAGGATAAAGCATTTTCCCGAAACGAGAGGTCAAATCATCAATCTCTACACCATGTAAAGCAGATTTTTTCAACATATCGCGCGGCATTGTTCCAAAGAAGTTGCCTACGCCCATTGATGGGTCAAGGACTCTGCCACCTTTAAATCCCAAATGAGAAACGCCTTCCCATATCGCCCGAATAATCTTCGGCGGCGTATAGAAGGCGTCGTTAATCGTGGATTTTGCTGCCTTATATTCATCATCAGTCAGCAGTTCCTTGATTTCCTTATTCATTTCACTATCCGGCAGGAAAGCACCTTTCAAACCACCCCAGCCGTTATACCCAGCAAGGATTTCTTGCTCGGCAGGTGTCGGCATGCGGTCATCAGCCTCCAACTGTTTCAAGAGTTTGATTGCATCTACATTCTGTTTAAAACGAACCTTTTCACTCTTGGTGCTTTCATCCGTGTCCTTGATTTCATAATCATGGCCAGGAATTTCTGTGGGGCTTGGGTGCGCCTCTGCCTCGGTTAACGGTACAGTTGGCTGATTTCCTCGTTTATCAGTTCCCTTGCCTGCTGCCGTTTCCAGTTCAGTTCCTGCTCGTACTCCAGCGGTGGCAGGTCTTTCGGAATATCCCTCGCCATCGTCTCCACGAGGCGGCGTTCCTTCTCGTCCATCCCGTTCAGAAACTTCTCCAGTTCCTTCACGTTCGTCTGCTCCGCTCTCTCCGGCGCGTACTCCTTCATGTCCGCTAACAGGGCTTTCGCTCGTTCCCGGTTGCTCATTTTCTACAACCTCCTCTTTTTTGTTTACCGTTGCTTCATCAATCAGCTTATCTCCGTAGTCGTTAAGCTCCTGTTTCATCTTGCCATCAATGAAGGTTGCATTAGGCACCCCTTCTTTTGGTACAGTCGCAATATTCTTGGCAATCTTTGAAACCTGCGAATAAGCCTCAGACTGCGAGATTTCGCCGTTTTCGTACTTCTTCGCTACGGCTTCAAGTTCTTCCCTACCACGGCGCATACGCTGCAATTTGTTTTCCTGCTTGGGAGATTCCTCTGTTTCTACTTCTATTTTACCACCATTATCCTGCTTGCTCAATTCATTATTAGCGGATTCCTGAGATTCAGCAGACTTATCCCCAGAATTATCCACTTTATCCTCATTGCTTACAGTTTCTTCCTGCTGTTCTTTTTCGGCAGGCTTTTTTTCTGTCTGCTTTTGGACAGACTTCTCCTGAACTTCTTCAGAGGAATTTTCAACCTGTCGTTTTTCCTGATTGGTTGGCTGTTCTTGTACTTGTGGAGCAACTTTTCCCATATTAGAAACAGTTGGCTGCTGGACTTCCTCCCCTGCATTGTTAGTGGTTGCTGCCATAGGCACAGTCACACCTGCATTATTGATGATTTCCTGCGCTTTTGGGATAGCCACACTTGAACCTTCACGCAAAGCAGATTTCATTCCCTTGGGAATCTCCACGCCTGCGCCACGGGCAACAGTAAGGATAGCGTTACTCTGCTTAATCCTCTGCTCCTTGGTTTCTGCCATAGGTGCCATAGCAGCATTATACGCATTGGTCATCTGTACGGGAGTAATACCATTCTGCAACTGCATGGGCTGATTTTGGACAGACTGCGCCTGTACTGGTGCTGGGGCAGTTTGCGGCTGAACTTGTTCCTGATTGGAAACAGTTGGCTGTGCTACAGGTGTATTCTGCTGCGCCTGCCGCTGTGCATTTGCTTGGTCAATGACCGTCTGCCCTGCTTCGATGGCTTTTGGATAGCCTTTGACCAATCCAGCACGCAGATTAGGGGCAAGGTCAATCCTGTTATTGTCGGCGTATTCAAGTAACTGCTTGCCCTGTGCAAGTCTGTTCTCATACCCTTGGGCGTTAATCATGCTCTGCAACATACCGGCAAAATTCTGCAAGGTTTCTTCACTGCCATCATTGAACGTGTTTTCAAGACGGGTGTTATCAAGTTTTACGCCCTGTTCCTTTGCCGTATTCAAAAGCTGTCTGACCTGTGCAATGAGGTTGGGGCTGGCCATCTTGATTTCCGGCGTTGCTGGAGCAGCCTTGCCTTTGACTTCCTTCTCCTTGGCCTTGCGTGCCGTTTCAGCTATCTTTGCCAATTCTTCCGTATTGCCGGAACGCTCTGCGCTGTTGATACGCTGAACCTCGTCCATATCGCCTGCTTCAATGGCAGCTTCTTTAGCCTGCTGTACAAGCTCTTTCTGTGTAGGCTGTTCGGCCTTGAACGGTGCTTCAATGCCCCTTTCTGCCAGCTCGTCAAGCTGTTTGTTGTATTCGTCAAAGGCACGGTCTTCTGCGGAAGTGTCAACCTTGGTATTCGGAATCTCAATATTGGTATCTGCATTAGAACTGCCCGGCGTTGCTCCTACACGCCCTAAAGCCTGCTGCACGTACTCACGAATAGAAGGTTCATCACCGTTGCCATTTTTTGCATCCCATGAGCGCCCCCAAACATCGGTATTCTCACCATTTGCCCAACGTTCTGCGTTAGCCGGTCCCGAATACCATGCAACAAGTGCACCTTCCGGTCCATACTGGTCAAAATATTGCCCCAGCTTGTACTTAGCAACAATCTCTTGGTTTTCCGGTGTTTGTTCAGCACCTTCCGGCAAGCCTGCTTCTTTTGCCCACGGTGCCCAATTATCCGGCATAATCTGATACTTACCAAACGCACCTGTTCTACCATTCTGTGCGTTGTAATTGCCACCGGATTCCTGCCCAGCAACCGCAGCAAAGAACTGCTCCTTGCTCATGTTACCAACAGACGGGCTGGCATTGGATTGGCCGGGATTGAAGCCGCCAAAGTCTTCCCCTGTCTGCCAATTTTTCCCGCGAACATCTAAATCAAAATGACCACCCGTAGAATCATCTGACGGCTGGTCATATTCATTATTAGCCCCTATACCTTCTGCCTGTAATGCCTGTTGGAACTTTATGCGGTTTTCACGGCTTTCCTCCAACGCTGACCCGCCTACATCAGCCTTATAGCCTAATGCATGAGGCGTTCCATCCTTATGGCCTGTTACAGTGCTACTCAGCCAAAAATCATCACGGTTAAACAACTGCTTGTATATCTGTGCGGCACGGTTAATCATACCGATTGTTTCAGGACGCGTCCCCTCTATCTTTACGCCACTTGCATTTATACCAGAATCAAGTTTATCCGTTGCTACACCTGCTGACTGGTTAATTTGTGCCTGTGCCTCTGCCACCGACATTGCAGGCTGTGCCGTAGGTTCAGTATCATTGCTGAACATTCCACTTGTATCTATTGCCGAATTGCCAATATTACCATTAGCATTGATGATATTGGTATTGTTCTGTGTATATTGTGCATTGAGCAATGCTCTAGCCTGTTCCAATGCCGGATTGTATGTTGGGTCATTTGCCGCTTTTGGCTGGAGCTGTGGGGTTCTCGCTCTCATGCCACCCGGCAAGCCGCCTAACAAGCCCATTACGCCACCTGCGGCAAGGGTATCTTGAACCGCCTGCATTTCTTCCGGTGTCCACGTAGACGGCAGAATCCCACCAGTAGGACGGTTGAACGCTTCTTCCTGAATCCTCTGCTGTAACAATTCTTCGCCGGACTGCTGAACTGCCTGCGCCGCTGCATACGGAGTAGCACGGGGTACAGCAAGAGCCGCCCTTTTTGCTACACTTTCCCCTGCCTTGCCACCAAAACGCAATGCACCACGACCAAGGGTAGCCGCTTCAAGCGTGTTAGATGCAATAAGCAAAGGCAAGTTTTTAGCGGTGATTTCCAAACCGGTCAAATACGGATTTTCGTCACCGTTCTTGAATCCTTCAGTTACGCCACTACCACCTTCGGACAGAGATTCAACTCCACCACTGCCAGCACCATAGCGGACTGCATTTTTGATAAATGCCTGCCCTGCTTCGCCACTGGCCCATTTATTTGCCGCAGCCCTAGCCGCACCAGCACCAACCTTTGAAGCCGCACTACGGGCAAAACCACTGCCAAGCAAACGCGGAACAAATCTAGCAGCCGCGCCACCCACTGCACCTACGCCGGGTAATAAGGCCGTAGGTGCAAGTGAAGCCACGCTGCCAACTAACTGCCCTAAATCATAAGCAAGGCCGGAGCCGTTGAGAAAATAGTCTGCATCATATCCACTATGCTCACGTGACCGCTGGTTGCTCTGCACCACATCATCAAAATACTTTGTAGCCGCATTTTCACCGCCTACCCAGCCAGCAATACCACCATAAGTACCTGCTACGCCTGTCTTTGCACCTTTCCATAGGTTAGACAGTATGCCTTCGTCCGGTTCAATAGTTTGTGGCAAATCAGGTTTTTCAGTATTTTGTTCTAACTGTTTTAGCGCTGTTGGAGCAGTATTTTGCTTTAATAGTTCTAATGCACTAGGCATAATGTGCCTCCTTAAACATTTACCAAAGACGACTAGGGTCTTGTGATTTTACATTCAATGTTGGTTTTTCCATCAATTTCCCAACAATCCAATCATAAATACCACCTGAATTGCTCTGCGCATTTGTATCAGATGCGCTTGCTGACTGTGAACTTGGCTTCACTCCATGTCTATAGGCTTCCTCAACATAACGTTCTGCAAATTCAGGATTAATCTGCTTTAGCCTTGCAAATATTTCTTCGTTGCTTAATTCACCAGTTTTACCATTTTCGGCATAAATATCATCTACTAATTTACCAAACGCATTGAAATCATTATATACATCTCCATATTGTGCATATTGTCCTTTGCCATCGCCTTGTCCCAATCCCTGCGACTGGTCAATCATAGCTTTATAAGCATTAGCGGATGCGCGATATGGATTATCCTTTTCTTGCCCAATGTGCTTTTCATCCCACTCATCAGCGCGTTTTACTTCTTCCTGCCATACCTTAATCTGAGCAGAATTTACATTGTTGCCGGAAGAACCCTTACCACCGCCACCAGTCAAGGCTTTCAATTGTGCCTGACGGTCAAGCAGCATTACGCGGTACTGGAAGTCTTGTGCTCTTGCCTTACTGTCAAGGTCTGCCTGCACCGCTTTAAGCTGTGCATTAAGTTGTGCCTGATAACCCATCTTATCGAGTGCATATTGCTGACCAAGAGCCATGTCTTCTTTCTTATAACCGTGCTGAATAGCCGCATTTTCACGCGCATTTTGCTTTGCATATTCCTGCAACGGACCGGCATAACGCTGTGTATAGTAGTTCGCCATGTCCATATCTTCCTGTGCCATCATGCCAAGCATCTGAATCCCCATAGGATTGATAACCTGTCCATTATGGCCATAGGTATTGAACGCCTGATTAAGTGCCTGCACACGGCGGCTTGCATAAGACTGTGCTCGTCTGCGTGCTTCGTTTTCTGCAATATCACTAGCAAAGCCCTTGTCACGAAGAATCTTGTACACTCGGTCATAATACGAGCCAGAGGATTCAGCCCATTCACCCTCAAGCGTGTTTTGCATAGCCCTAGTGTCATTGTTGGCTATCGCCTGCGATGCCTCGTCATAGCTGCCATTAAGACCATAAGCGTCAATGTCAACACCTAACTGACGTAAGCCTGCTCTGGCACGTTCTGCGCCGTTATGAGCAAGCAACATAGCTCTCTCGCCTTGTTCACCGCCTAAAGCCTCACCCTGCGCGTATAACTGCTTAGCGTCCAAAATATCCTGCGCATATCGTCTGGCCATCTGATTAAGCGTTTCCGGTTGTGCCTGTTGTGCTGGCTGTTCCTGTGAATACATAGGACGCGCTTGGTAGGTGTTGTCCTGTATCAGCCCCAGCCCAGGCAAAAGCCCTTGCGTTAATAAAAGTGATTCCTGCTGTGGCTGTTCCTGTTGTTGTGGTTGAGCCTGTGTAAGTGCATTTTGAATTACTGGTGTCCATAAAGCCGCCTGTGCAAATCGGTTTGTAAGTTCATGGTTTATTGCATCGTTTTCCTCTGCTCTTGCAATCTCACTTGCACGTTGATTTAACGAAGTGGGTACTTGTCCTGCCATTTCTGCGGCTACTTGCGTGGCACCATTCAACGTTGAGGCCGTTACTATATCTTCATTTCGCTGTTGTAATCTTGGGTCGGCAGGATTTGCCGCATACATTGCCATATTCATACCTCCCCATTAGTACCGCAAATTGATATTACCCAGCGGATTCTTTTTGCTATACAACCCAAAAGGGTCATTATCTCCAATCATGCGCTGCGCTGCCATTTCGTTGAGTGCCATTCGCTCCGGCGCAGCAATCGCATAATCATTCGGATTAAAAGCATAGGTTTCCGTTGTGGTTGTGGTCTGTCCGTTAGGCTGTTCCTGTGTTGTTTGCTTTTGCCCCACTCCTAAATTAGTTCCTAGTAAGCCTTTTGTCGGAGCAATGCCATAGTAAGAATTAGCGGTATCAACCGTTGCGGTACGTGGGTCAATGCCACCAATAGTATATGTCGTATTGTCAGCACGTCCTTGAATTGTATTTCCCTTACCATTCAAGTCCGTATTTTCTGCTTTTCTATCCCAATAATGGTCCCAAGCTCCACGAAGTAATTTACCTAGGCCAAAGCCTAACATAGTTTGTGGAGTAGCTGTATTTATCATTTTGAGCATGTCTGCCCACATTTTTTGGTCTTGTGCTCTACGCTGGCGAGTAGCATCATTACCACCGCCACGAGAGGTATAGCTATCTGTTCCTGCCATTATTTACGCCCCCCTCCAAATTTAACCGGAATCAAGAACTTATTTAACAGTCCGCCAATGAACCTGCCAAGCCCTGCCTCCGATTGTTGCTGCTGTTGGAGTGCCTGCGCTGCCTGCTGTGCCGTTGCGTCCATTGCTGACTGTCGCTGTGCCTGCAAGCCCTGTGATGCCTGCATAGCTGTCTGTATGCCCTGCTGACCTGTCTCCATCATGTTCTGCGTGTTGGCTTGATTCTTGTTCTGCATTGACGTGAGAATATTCTCTGCCGACGCATTAGCATTTACAGGAGTGCTAGGCTGTGTACTGGCAGGCGTTTCACCAAGCAAGCCAGGAGTAAAAGTATTTTGAGGTTGCTGTTCTAAAGACATGTTGCTTAAAACTTCTGCCATGGCTCTACTACCTTCTCGGAGGTCAGCTGGTAATCCAGAAGTATCTTTCAGCATTTCAATCAAATCTTCCGTGTTGACCTTTCCAAAAATATCCAAATTAGCCATTTACCACACCCCCTTAGAACAAACCACCTAGCAAGCCCGAGAAGAATCCACCGCCGCCACCACCAGATTGTGTAGAAGTGCTTGTAGTTTTTCCTTTTCCTGCTGCCGCTGCAAGTGCACCAGTGGTCGAACCATTAAGCCCTAACGATGCGTTCCACAAGTTAGTTGCCGGTGTCTGTGCTGCCTCCTGCGCTGCTGCTGCCGTCGTAATCGGTGTCGTAGCCGACTGCAACTGCTGAGAATAGATATTCCCGAGCTGATTGATATTGCTATTGAAGTTCCGTGCCATCGTGTCACTAACATTCTTGGAAATGTCGTTAAGTCCTGCGCTGGTAACGCTGCTATTCAGCACGCCACGTCTTGCAGAGTTGTTAAGCAAATTGCCATACGTGCTGGTTACGCCAGAGCGGATAGCGTCTGCCATGTTCTGCGTATAAGCTGTTGGTAACTGTCCTTGTGCAAGGTTGCTAAAGCCCTGCTGTGCTCCTGCAATTTGATTCTGTGCGTCGTTATTCAAACCATTAAAATCAACCTGCACCGCACCAATAGAATCCTCTAGGATTTTCCTTGCCGTATCATTAAGCCACAAGGCATTAGGAGATACCGCGTTTGCGTATTGTGACTGTGCTTTTTGAAGTTCCAGTTCATACTGTGTCGGCGTATATGTCGATGTGTTATTTACGGTCGTACCACCACCGCCACCGCCAAACAGTTGTAAGTCGAATTGTATATCCATGAGTCCACCCCCTTGCCGTTTTACGGCTCCCAGGTAACAAAATAAGCCTGCTCACCAGTTTCAAATCTAAACGCTGGTGACATCAGGCCCTTTTTCCCTGTATCTTTTTGTATGCCATAGTAACGGGTCAAACCCTCTGTTGTTTTCTCTTTTTTGTAAATCTTATATCCAAACAATCTTATATAGGCCAGTACCTCCTGCCGTACACACCATGTACCGCAGGAGGTTGCGCCTATCTTGCGAGCCATTTCGCTCACTTTATCTTTCCAGTACCTTGCGTCACCACATAACTGGTGAATGATAACCATATTGTCCTTCTGCCCTACTTCACAAAAGCCTTTATCCGGCAAATAGTAGAGCATGTATCTCATGTCACGCTTGAAGGGAGTCGGTGTCTTGCTGTTGTATTTTTCTATCCATTCTTCGAGCGTCATAACTATACCTCAAATCATACCCTTTAGGTAAGGGCATCAATCCATATCATAAACTACTTATGTCAATGTACATACAAACGAGCACTCCTACCGCTAATGCAATGGCGATAACACGCTCAATCGGTTTCATGTCCATCAGTCTGCTCCTGCTCGGTAGGCGGTACGTACTTGACACATTTCGGATTGTTGCATACCCACTTCGGTTCGGTTTCTGTGCCATCGTTACGCATGGGTTTCAAGCAACGATTGCAACGCTTTGTGATTGCCATGATTATTCACCTCCTACAATTTCTTCATACGCTTTATCATAATCTTCATTGAGAGCAATAAGCTCTGCTTTAAGTTCTTCGGCAAGCTCGGTATCGTCTGTCAGCATAGCCATTGTATACTGCTCGGATAACACGGCTTTGTCGGTGTTGTACTGCGCATCAAGCTGCGCCAGTGCCTCCGCTTTGTCATGCGCTTTCTTTGCCTCGATGTAATCGGGATTGTCAGCACTCAACCAGTATACGCCATCAACGCTGACTGGCTCGGTGTCGCTGAATGAGAGGGTTACTTCATTGTAGATTCTCTGTAATTCTTCGGCAAGATGGTTACTGCCGTAATAATTGATAGTGCCATCTGTGTTTTCTGTGTAGCCATAAACCAACTTATCATCGGGATATTGTTCCCAATCTTTACCGTTCCACCGAGGCTTTGCACCTTCGATGATGGTTGGCTTTTTATTCGTGCTATTGGCAGGAGTGAGATAAACGTTTTTGCCCTGCTTTTGTGATTCCAACGGGTCAATCTGACAGGTTATAGTACCTGCATAGAATCTGTTGTTGTCATAGATATATGCAATCATTGTCAAGCCTCCTTAGTATTTAATCATCCAGCGTGTGGTGAGTGATTTTGGAGTTACTGTAGTTGACGAGCCGTAGATAGAGTTTGACGATGATGCCTTGATTTGCAAACCATATTGAGCATAATTACCACCAGTATTGTTAATATTATCGCCAGTTGAACCTAAGCTATATTTACTGAATGCTCCACTTGTGGTTGTATTCGGACCGAATGCGCAAACTCGTGCTGTGCTGGATACGCTAGTTATATTACCTGTAATATCTGGCAACCCTGCGCTAACCTGTGTACCAGCCGTTGTACCACCTTGTAAGTAGCGCGAATCAGTCAGTAACGGCAGGTTGAAAGTGGTCGAGCCATCACCGGTACCGTATTTCGTGCCAATTGCGTCAAACAATGCTACATACGTTGTACGACTAACAGCCGACCCATCGCAAAGTAAATAACCGTCCTGTGCATTATCAGACGCACTGGGGATAAGCGTTCCGGGCGGTACAAGTATCGACAAATCAGCCAACGCTTGTGCATACTGCGTGACATCTATTAACGCAGAGTCCTCTGTCTGCCCGTTAAATGCCTTAATGAGATAGATAGTGTTGGAATCCGTAGACAATTCTGCCGTCAAGCCACTGTTTTCGGGCGTATTGCCAAGCAGTTCCTTGGTTGCTATGCCTGTAACTTTACCGCTTGTTAAGCCGGAACCGGAACTCAAAGCACTACCTACATCTTTGCCATACGCAGTAGTAGCATACGATACACCGGAAGAACTACTAGTACGCGGGCCAAACAAAATACTTCCATCTGTAAATGCAAGGCTCTTGCCATTACCGTAAACATTAGCCGTTACTGACGCTGCGAACTGATAGCTCGGCAAATTAAAAGTGGTAGTTCCGTCACCAGCACCATACTTGGTGCCGATTAACGTAAACAGGTCTTGATACATAGTTCTGGAAACAGCTGCGCCGTTACATACAAGATAACCGGCCGGTAATGTGTTACCCCCACTGTACGGGATAATGGTGCCTAAAGGTACGCCGTCACCTTCGCCACCTTCTCCACCGCCACCACCGCCACCGGACGAACTACCGATTTTACGAATAGTCCATGTTACAGTACCATCTGTAACGGTGTCTCCAATAGCAGGTGTGGCTGGCAACGTAAGGTCAGTATTGCTGGTATCACCAGCAGTGGTACATTCCAAATACCAACCAGTAGGCAAACCAGATGCAAATTTAATATCACCTACTGCCTGTGACGTATAAGGTCTACGCACAATATCAATAATCTGTGCTAATTCTGTCTCAAAGTGGTAATCATTATAAACGCCTTGGTCATTAGCCGCGTGAAATTTCGATTTTACTGCCATTTTTCGTTCCTCCTTTAAGTCGGCTCTATCCAAATTAAGGATGTGTCAGAAGGCTGTGTATTACTTATTACATAAGCAGTACCACCGGCAGGTGGTGTTGCCCATGTTCCATCACCGCGTAAAAATTTACTATTGTCCCCTGCCTCTGGCTGTGGCACCATGCCTTTTTCACCGTCAGCTGAAGATGTAGCTCCAGAAAAGTCCTCATTCATTTGTAGAAAGTAATCAGATATTCGGTCAAGGCAGCTATCCAGCTGGTCCTTGGTGACTGATTTGGCCATATACTCACTCACCTCCGTAAAGCAAAAAGAGAGCCACGAATGACTCTCTTTCATGCTTAGCTATTCAACTGTTATTAGGGGGTAACAGTCGGAGCAGGCAGAGCTGCGTCAAGCATTTCTGCTACTTCAGCATCCGTCGCAAACTCGACAACCGTTTTAGCAACGCCATCGATTTCGATAACGCCGGATTTCTCCGTGCTGACAGTGGTCTTGTTAGCCTGTACGGAGATACCAGCCAGCTTGGCGGAATCAGCCGTGAACTGAGCGTGGTCAGTTGCGCTCATAGCACCGGTTGCGCTGTCAGTAGCAACTGCCAAGGCTACGCCGGAGGCACCAACAGAAAGGCCGTTAGCGTTTGCGGTATCAACCACTACAGTGAACTCACCGTTGGTCAGGTTAAGACCGTTGCCAGCCGTGTACGCATCCACCAGGTCATTGACCGGCAGGTAAATGTGTTCAGCCGTTTCAGATGCGTCTTTGGCATTGATGACAAAATCGACATATTTGTCACCCGGTACTGCACCCTGGTACGGAACGTCAGCCGTCGCAACGGTTTCAAGCGTTGCAGATTTTACGAGGAAGTCCTTCGGGATGTCAATGTCCGTGGACAAGGCTACGCCGTTGGCCTTAATGGTATAGCTGGATGCATAACCAGTGTTGGCCGTGGCTTTTTTCTCAACAGCAATGAGAACATCAACCGCGCCATCGGTCGGAGTCAGAGCAGAACCATTGACTTTAACGGACTTAATTGCGCCGTTTTCAATGGTATCAATCTGCGTCTGCAAGTCATCAGTAACGGCTTTAGTGCGCGTTGCCAAGGACTGAAGGTGTTTCAGCCGAGTAACTTTTTCGAGCTGTTCCGGAGTGAGTGCCATAATAATCTCTCCTTTCGAGATTTAAAATTATTTATCTATACCCCATAGGGATATATTCGTTAGTCACCGAACACATTGTCCAGCATTTCATCAACTTCGGCATCAGTAGCGTATTCTTCGTCACCACCACCACCGCCGCCTCCTCCACCAGTAGAAGGAGTAACATTAAGCGTTGCTTTTTTGCCACTTACGGCTCTAGCTTTGATATTTTCACCGGAGAATTGCAGCGGAGAACCACCTTGAAGAATGAATCCCGTATATTCCGGGGAATCACCAACGGCTATTTCCACTCTTTCCCCTGGTCTGGTGTAAAATACACCACTGCTTTCGGATATTGAAGTAAAAGTATTGGTGAGATTGTACTGCATTTTATTCACCTTCTTTTGGTTCAATCCAAATCGTTGCATTGTCAGGAACATTTTTACTTACAACTATAACGGGAATGTCCGGTATATCGGGAATGTCAATATTGACATCCACGTGTTCACTGCCGTTATACTGAGCAATCGGACTGTCATTCTGTCTGATTACCAGCATACGGGCATTGCCGATACCACCCTGGTTGGCATTAACAAACGCCTTTTCAGACGCGCTCCATACCAATACTTGACCATCTTGTATGTCATTGATATTTTGCGCTTTGCCTGCCCACTTGTTTGCGCTCCCGTTAATACTAAATTCGCCTACGCCATCATTGTTCAGTCGAACAATCTTATTGGGGCCGCTTGTTGCTACTTCATCTTTTGTTACTACACCTTCATCGTCATAGTCCATCATGTCATGGAAATGCAACGACAAGAAGATGCGCCAAGCACCAGAACGCCATACATATACGCGTGAAGTATCGTACGCAATATACAAATCACCGGTCTGCGAAGTTGAAGGTAAGGCAGATTCCAGTCCTAAATATAGGCTGCCAAAACCCTCGCCGTGTATAGCTCCTATGTCAGCAGCATTAAGGCCGAAACCTTTTGCTACCGAACCCACGGGAATATAATCCGTATTATCAGCATTACGCATCATAATTGCTGGTGGGTTCAAGGAGGTATCTATCTTTATGCTAAACGGTACTGCGTCACCAGCTGCATGGTCTATACTAGCGTCGAATTGACGCAAGCGGTTTAACTTCTCGTAGACATCAGCAAAAGTTTCAATGATTTTTAAAGACGCGCTGTCAATATCATCACCCGTTGCCGAATAATCTAACGGTTTTTTTACTTCCCACATTTATCACACCTCCACAATATCAAGCGCAATGCCATTCAAGAGGAAACCGCCTGCTGAACCGTATCCTTCGACCGTCAGATACTTTGAGCGGAACACATTGCGACTTTCCTTAATAATGTCACGCCTTGAAAAGATTTTTGTTTTATTGCCATATATGGGAGTCGGATTCAAGTATATCTTTTCACCACTCACATACAGACCTTTTGACCGGCCTTGGCCATATATTTTGGTCTTATTCTTGTAAATCTTTGCTCTGTTATGCCATATTTTCAAGAAATAAGCAGGTATCGGCAGGGGAATGACAACGCCACCTACCTTTATATAACCGCTGTACACGTCGGACGTGAAAGGCAGTATAGAAACCTGCGTTCTCTTTAACAGATATTCGTTACCGCTATCGATGCGCTTTGCTTGAAACTTCCACGCTAACGGCTTGCCGTTATCATCAAACGTGCTGTCCTGTAATTTGCTGATTCTATCCGGCTTTATCAGGTAAACCGTGTTGCCAACCGAAACAACATCCACAATGTCACTGTTAAACTGCCGTTTGAACCACGCATTATGGTTTGTATCAAGCACCAGCACCTTACCTGCTGCGCCAATAAACCATATCTGAGATAACGGAGGAACAAATCTAACACGGGTATTAACCATAAGCTGTGCAAGCTCACGTGTTACCCTTGTTCCTACCCCTTCCGGCTTTACATCGCCATATTCAGACGTTGGCTGTAATGCCTGAACTTCGCTTTTGCCAAGTACAATAACCGTCCCTGCTATAGAAACAAAGGCCGTCCTGCTCATGCACTCTACGTTACGGCTTACTTCCGCAATCTGCCAGTCCGGGAACTCACCAGACAGGCGGTATACACGCCTATTGTCCTTAAATATCAGCATATCCTGGGATAACGCAGCCATACCGATGAACTTACCGCCATCTTTATAGCCTGCCTCAACCCAAACAGAGCTGGAATAATCTCCCGTGTCCTCTGACCAGTTCGTTTCATCACCAACCGCCGAATAATGCACCTCGTTTTCCGTGGTGACAACTACGCGGCCTGCTCGTGTATAAACGCTGGTAGACAAAGGGGATTCATTAAGAGTTACAAGTCCTGAACCATTATGATATTGGAGCTTTCCCCCAGACGCTAACAGTAAACCATCTTCCCAGCTGGCACATATCGGATAAAGATTACCGGATAACTCTCCCAGTTCGGTCAATCCCACCAAGTTGGTTGAATAAACTTTGCGGTCATTGCCAACTAAGACAAATCGCTTGTTAATCTCATCCCATGCCCCGGCCACGATGGTTTTATCATCATCAAAAGGAAGAACATCGACCGTACCAGCCACCGTTTTTAGGCGGTTGGTTACGCTGTCAAGCTCCATATTGAGCACATCATATAACTGATTCTGCTCAATTCCTGCCATTGAAGTAGTGGTATTCAAGCCTCCTGAGAAGTCAGTCAGCGATAAATGCTGCTGATTGGCGTGTTTAGTAGATAATCTAGCCATACACTACCACCGCCTTCGCGTTGGCTTGCCATACTGCTCCATTGTTGGCCCCCAATAGCCCTGTACTGTTACTCCTGTTGGGGGAATATGCAATAAGCGCATAATCTGTGCTTGGATTGTACTCATTATCTGGCTGTCAGCCGATACATCATACTCGTTTTCCACGGACAACCGCACGTTAGCATACTCCAATAGCAAATCATCAAACTCATTGAGTAACGGGGTGTCATCTTCTATTGTCAGTTCATCGAAGTCCTGAACAACCAGAATATCATACCCGGTATTTGCTTTAGGTACAGGATATAGGTTTACAGTTCTGTCACCTGTAACATAGTAAACCTCCGGCGTACCTTCTCGGTTAATGTCACCGTAGATTTCACTTAAGTTTGCCTCTTGTATTCTCCTGGTACGATACGTGATTATGGTTTCTTTCCCGGAGAATAATGGCGTGGGGTTTTTATAAATCAGATTGTAGTTGTGATAAATCTTGGCATTTAACGACCGCTCTTCCGATTTTGCAATCTCGTCACCGGCTCTGACATACAAGAACACCATTGGTCTATACGGAAGTTCAATGCTTTGTGTTCCTGCCTCTACAACACCAGTGATAACCTTTTCGGCTAACATTTCTGGTTTGTTGTCAGCAATGATACGGCGAATCGAGCGAACGCCCTGATTAACCACTGCTAAAATCTCGTCATCGTCGTAAGTAATAGCGTCCGTGTCGTGAACGACACGCCGTATGCGCTTTATCAGCGTTTTTATTGGTAGCATGTGTCCACCTCCTACAGTTCAGCCAAGAGACGGCTTTAGGCCGCCTCCTGCCATACTGCCTCATCAGTCATCTTCGGAGCTGGTGAGCACGTTGATAACGCCGAAGTCAGTGTAGTTCGTTCCGTCAAACTTGAACTGTGCTTTCTGCAAGCCAAACATGCGACCGCAAGAAACACCGTACTTGTTTTCGTAGTCGAATTTCTTTTCAACCCAACGCGGTGCGTTACCTTCTGCGAATACTGCTGCCTGTGCGCCCAGGAAGAGTGCATGGCCAACTTTCGTGGATGCGCCAGTATCGGTACGCGGTACGCGGTTGTGTTCATGGATAACAACGCCGTCGTACATACCCATAGCACCGGAGAAAATCGGATTCTTTTCACCGCGAACATTGGCATGTTTCTGAGCCTCAAGCCATTTCGGGTCATTGCGCAGGTCACGTGCCTGGAACGGGTCAATTACCATTACGTACGTGCTATGGCCGTTTACGTTAATCGGACGAATAGCCGTGTTTTCGTCAGCCGTTGCCATGCGCTTAGCCTTACCAATCAGGTCAGCCGTGAAGGTATCTGCTGCTGCAATAGCACTTTCAGAAGCTGCGCTGCCACCATACACGATTCGGTCAGCGGAAGGCGGCGTAATCGGGAACTTGTAGTCCGGACCAGCAAAAGTAGGCGTTACACCAGTCAGAACACCAAACAAGCTGGTGTCGATGAACGTGGACAGCCATTCAGCCAACGCGTCTTTAGCGTCCTTACGCATGTTAATCTGCGTTTTCTGCTCTTCATACAAACCATTCAGGCGTACGCCGTGACGGATGTAGTGAATATAGGTATCGAAGGAGCTGTATTCCAGAGCCTCTTCGTTGCCTTCCAAAATATTATCATCCCATACGCCAGTGCCAGACAGAGGCAGGAGCAGCGGAATGTTAATGCTCGTGCCGGGGCCTTTACGCAAGTCCTCTTTTACTTGAATGATGGAACGTGCATTACGACCCATAAAGCGGCTGAAATAGGAATCATGGATGCCTGCTTCCCATGCCTGCTTTGCCCAAGACTTGAGTATAAGTTCCTGTGGGATGGTAGTGTCAGCAAAACGCTGTAAGTCAAATTTGAATTTCATGTTTTCCATTTGTGTTTACTCCCTTCATTGAAGGGCAGGAATCATTCACCCATCAGCATCTTCTGATACTTCGGGGCAATTTCGTCCCAAGGTTTTTCATCCAGCATCTTTGCAAGGGTAGCAACTGATACGCCGGTATCATTGTCGCTGGAACCTTCTACCTGCTGAGAACGTGGGAATGTTCCTGCCTGCTTCACTTTAGTCATCGGATTATTACTTCTCTTTGCGGTCTTGTTACCGCCACGGTAAGCGTTCTTAGCCTCCGTGAAATAGTTCTTGATTAGCATTACGTCTGCTGGTGACGCAACATTCCTTTCGATACGTGCATAAGCCTCTGAGAGCGTCTGCTGCTCAATAGGACTCCTGTTAAAGAAGTAATCCTGCGTAGCAAACTGCATTACATTCTGGAAGTCCGGCTCGGACATTTCCTTTTGGGCGAATGTGTTATACTCCTGCACACTGGCATCGTGAGCACGCAAAACTGCCTCTGCTTGTCGCATTTGCTCCATCTGTGCCTGCTGAATACGGCTCATAACCGTGTTTTCAGCCATCTTTAAAGCAAATTCATACTGCTGTTTGCGTGGGTCATTCTCTTCCATGTACTCCATGCCGTCCAAATCGTCTTGGGTAAGGCCGGACATGCGAAGTGCCTCTTGCTTTTTCAGCTCTTCAATCTGCTTCATCACATCAGGCGTGAGATTCAGCTGTGGCACCTGCTGGGGCCGATTGTTAGCCATCACGGGCTGCATCATAGCAGGCTGACCAAAGTTCTGCGGTTCCTGCTGTGCTGGCTGCTGATTATTCAGCGCGCCATACTGCTTCTTGTAGGCTTCCAGCTCCGCTTTCAAAGCATTGCTTTCGTCCACTTTTTCCTTGAACCGCTTATAAGGAATCTGCTGAGTCTTGGTAATCTGCGAATCATCAATCTCCTGTGGTTCGCTTTCCGGTTCAGCTTTTTCCTCGTCCAGCTTGGCTGCTTCTGCCATTACCTCGCGTGCTGCTTCCTCCGGCAGTCCATCAAGTTCCTCCGGAATCGGCTCTTTTTCCTCTTCCGGCTCCTGCGCTTCCGCTTCACCAGCTTCAACGTCTGTATTCTCAACTTCTGCCGACGTTTCTACACTCTGCTCTGCTTCTTCATCAGCAAACATCTGCAAATCAAATTCAAACATACGATTGCTCCTCTCTAGTTTACGTCCTAGCACGATACACGCCCATTAACGCAGGCGGCACGAAAACACCGTTTAAGGCACGGCGAACCCTATATAAAAGCAGTTCCAGATTACTCTTTCACCGCTTTAAAAAGCTCTGTGAGTGCATTGACCAAGGTTGCCTCCGGTCTTACCCGGCCTTCCTTGTAGTCCTTGCACATATCCAAGCCAAGGTCAATCATAGCCTGTCGCAAATCTTCTTTTGTCGGCTTTTCGATAACCTTTTCTGTTGTCGCTTCCGAAACGACATTTTCAGTTTCTACCTTCTTTGCACGTGGCATTGTTTAACCTCCTTTACATGGCCGGTTGCTGACCAGCCATCAAACTTTGCATTGCTGCCTGTGTCATAGCAGGACTACCGCCTTGCTGACCACCGCCCTGCTGTTGTTGCATTAACTGCGCTAACATTTGCTGTTGGTCTGGTGGTGCTTGGCCTTGCTGTGCCTGCATTTGTTCCATCATGGCCTGCTGTGCTTGTTGCTGGTGCATCTGCTGAGCAAGCTGTGGGAACATTTGCTGTACCATCAGATTAACCGCGTATTGCGCTATCTGTGGGTCAATCAGCCCTTGCTTGGCAGCCATAGCGAACTGAATTGGTAACGGCGCGTCCTTAAATGCTATGCTCTGGTTAAGATTCTGATTCTTAATCATTTCAAGCTGCATTTGTTGCTGAGCTTGCTGAGCCTGTGCCTCTTGACGTTGCTGCCAACGCTGTTTGATTTCCTCCTTGTTGGGGAGGTCTGACAAGTCAAGGATAATATCAAAGACTAAATCACCGGGAACCTGTAACTTGCTTACTGCGTCAACCAAGCTCCACATTTGCGCCTGTCGCTGAGTCGTGCTTGCCTGCGTATCAGATACCACAATATCAAACTCACCCTGTGACAAGTCGTTTAATGTGCGGTGAATGACATTTCCAAGTGGGTCCTGCTCAATCACCTGCTGATTAACGTGAATGAACTCCTGACCGTTTGTGCCCTCCACTCTGTACACCTTATCATCAGTGTAAAACTGCGGAATAACACCGGCGTGGCCACGTTTACCCCATAACAGGTAAGCAACTTTCTTCTTTGACTCACGAAGATGGTCAAACATGGGAGCAATATGCGTAATTGCCTGTTTCTGTTTCAGCTCGATAGCTCGGCCACTTGACTGGTTCGGTATATCAACGCCCATCAAAGCCTCGTTGATACCGGATATTGCGGTCAAATCCTGTGTTGCCTGGCTTTCAGCCTGAATGACAGCAGCAGGAGGATTCTGCATACCACGCTCCATGATTTTGCCTTGACTGATTGCCCCAGGGCGAACCTCGGAGAAATGACCAGGAATTGCACCTTTGCGTTCAAATTCCGCTTTTTGGTCTGGATTCATGGCATCTTCTTCAATCCAGCCACCACCGTTACCAGAGGTGTTGAGGATATGAAGGACTTGAATCCGTCTGCGGTTAATCTCCCTCTGTGGGTCTTTGAGGTCGCGGACAAATCCGGCAGGCAAATCACCTGCACCAAACGCGTAGCACGTAATCGGCACCAGTGGGAACTCTCCATGCTGATATGGTGAGTCAATATCTTCCAAAAGCACCGTGTCGAAGAATGAACAAACTCGAACCTGCGTGAAGTTCAGCTTTTCCTGGCCAACAATCAAGCCTTGCAAGAACATATCAACGGTAACTTCCTCTTTCGGGACCATCGTACCGTCCTGCAAGAAATACATTTGTACCGGCTTTTTAGTCTTGTACCAACACTCGACTAGTCGTACCTTTTTGATGTCCGCTTTGAACCAGAGTGGGTCTGGGCGAAGGTGCTCAACCTCTTCTTCTGCGCTGTCATATACAGCATACTGAGCCTCAATATCCTCCTTGTGGTCTGGATAAACACTGATAAGCTCGTCTTTGTCTACCCATTTAGCACGACAGATATATTTAGCGTCGCTAAAGTCCTGTTTGTGTGCCTCCGGGTCAACATAGATTGAAAACGGGTCCTCACGCTTTACGTATGCCTCACCGTCCTGCAATTCTTCGTCGAACTTATAGCCAACGTCAAGCCAACCAAGGCCACCTACTGCGGCGTCTAAGAACGCTGCGCTTTCTTGGCTATCATAATCGCACCTATCAAGCACGTACTTTGTGATGCCCTTGCGAACTTGGCAAATATTAATATCATCACTAGTCCTGGGAAGAAACTCAATATCGTATCGGTTAAGTCGCTGATATCCGGATAACACGTTGATAAGTGGCTTTATACGGTTAATAGTAATCGCTGGCCGGCCACTAGCCTCAAACGCCTGAATATCTTCTTCCTTCCACTGCTTACCAGATACAAAGTCGTAATCTTCCTGGGCAGCTCGTCTCCACTTTTCATTACCGTCAACAGCCTCACGGAACCATCTTCGGTATTTTGCTAGTGGCTTACCCATCAGTTTTAGCTCTGTACTGCTCGTAATTTCAAAATCGTTCACAATCTCACCTCCTCCTATCGTTGCCGTCTCGTTGCCGTTTTTTTATATTTATGCACTCATTTTTGATACACCAGCGCGATTTTGAATACCGTTATGCAAAAACCTGCATAAATATTTAATAGGTCCATGCCGATTTACGCTTTTTATCAATCCAGTGGTCAACCTGTACTGGTGGTTTCGGTTTGGCAGGAGTCCACGGCCGTGATAGGCAGGCATAAACGGCTGAGTCAACTGCATGGTCTTCGCCGTTTGTGTCGTATGTTTCCGGCTTACTCTTATCATGTGCCAACATCGGCAACGTGCGTATCATGTGTATGCAGTTTGAGAAAAAGTAAATCGCTGGCTTATAGCTGCCGTCTGCCATCTGATTACCAAGTAACCGTGATTTAAGAGCGTTGGCACCTTCTATCCGGCCTTTGCTTGACTTACCGAACGTGACAAGATGCTTTTTATTCAGTTCTGTATTTAGCTCCTCCGCAATGCTCGGACCGGTAACACCCGTTGCAGCCCAGCAGGCGTTATCAAGAACGCCATAGCTTACATTCTCTTCTCGCGATTCCAGGCTGGCTATCTTTTCGCCTACCTGTTTGGCCGTTTCACCAGTGCCTACATTCGGCTTGCCTCCCCAACCGTATAACTCTCGATAACACCAAAGGTTTCCATCATAATCGACTGCCCACCAATGCACTGCATACGGTCTTGCGCTGCCCCAGTCCATAGACCGTAACCTTAGCCAGTTCTTAGGTATGCTGAACGGTTCTACAACGTGCTTGTCTGCTCTCCATTGCTTGAAGAACTGACCTTCCGCTATACCCCAGTCCCCCAGTCCGGCCACTTTGTAGCGTTCCGGGTCTGTCTTGCGCATATCCTCAAACATGGCAATGTCGGCATCTGACAAAAACTCGTTGCATTTGTAGTTAGTTGTCATTGCCAGTACATTATCATGCGGCGTATCGAAGAAACGTGCTTTTAGCCAGCTCCCTGAATCCCAGGGATTAAAGGTAATGAGCCATTGCACATAATAACCTTCCGGTAATTGACCTCGTAACGACTCATCAATGCGGTTAAAGGCTTCTTCACTCACTTCATACGCCTCTTCAAGCCATCCCCAACAAAGAACGCCCGTTTTTACTGTGATAGACGTAACTTTGAGTGGGTCATCTAACCCACGGAAAAGTATTTTTTGACCAGTCGGCAAATACTCAAGTTCTAACGGTGCTACTCTTGCTTTCCAGTACTGATTTACGCCTAGTCGGTCAATAGCCCATCTGAGCTGTGTCCAGCACGAATCTTTAAGACTGGCTCCTGTCTGGCGCACAACCAATGTATTAGCAAGTGGATACTGCATTGTCCTTGTGATGATTTTCAATGATGCTGTAGATGATTTCTTAGAAGCTCGACTACCTTTGACAGGTAGATAACGCTTCTTAGATTTCCAGAACTCATCATATCCGCCGCCAATAATCTCGCGAATAGATATATGCTTCTTATCATCAGTCGATGTCATCGTGAATCACCACCGGAAGAGCACCGTTGATATTCACTTCCTGCTTAGATTCGCCAAGGAGTTCCAGCATCAGCCTTGCCATTGCAGGATTCCCATCCAAAAACCCCTTTGCTCCGCTTAGAGCCATGCCAGCTGCATACACGGTGCCTTTGGGAAATCCGTATTCCTCGCATTTGTCATCCGGGATTGGCATTGACATTAGAGCAAGGAGACATGCTTTTACCGTCTTTTGTTCTTTCAAGCTCGCCTGTTGCGCTTTCTGACCTTTACGCCGAATCGCAAGCTGTTCTTCCGGCGAACGCTTGTTAATTGGCGGTTTTAGATTAGCTTTTTGCTTTTCTGTTACCATTTCTCCCCACCTTCCTTAATTTTTGTACGAAAAAAGACACCCATGAAATATGAGTGTCTTTCTCCGGTTTGTGTATTTATGAGGTATTAGAAGAATGAATTACCTGCGTAATAAGCATTACACTTACCACTTATGTATATTATAACAGGTTTTTCCGCAAAATTTATTCAATATTTGCCAATCTGCTAAAAAACTCGTATAAGCCCTTCCTGAACCGCGCATAATTCCTGTATATGCCTGAACTGGCCTTTCAACCGGCTGTGTGTTGGCTGTGAAATGCCCAGCCTGTCACATGTCTTTATGTAGTTCTCATCGTTATAGAACGCTCTAAGCACGCCAAGCATTATCGGCGTACACTTGCTTATCGTAACATCGTATACCCTCAGCCATGCCTCCGGCCACTCCAAGCGTTTACCTTCCACGGTCACATACTTGATTGGCAAAATATTATGTATTGCCTGGGCTGCTGTGGGGTCCCCTACGCCACTTCCATTAGCGTTGTGGTCAATCGGTTTAAACTTCGCCTCTTCTACGGCCTCCCTTATCTTATGCGCATTATAAAAAACAAAGTCAATTTTCTTAAAGTACCCGTTATGCTTTTCCAATAGAACCACTCCCTTGTTACATCCCCAGGCGGTAGGATTAAGACCTCTAATAACCCTTGCATACTTCGACGCTGCTACGCTGAGTTCTGCGGCCTCTTCTGCAAGTCCTGACGAAAGCTCACTTTGACCAAGCATGTTTCTTATGCGTTGCAAAATCTCTTTGTTATCTTCGATAGCCATTAGGACTTTTTTCATTGTCTTGCTCCTATCTCAATCAACTAACTTCTTAATAGTGTCTAACTTATGTTTTGCCTCATAAAAACTTTTTCTTGCGATACGTAGCTGCCGGTCAAGATATTTATTTACCTTTTTTAACTTCTCATTCTCATCTCGCAACTCTGCCAGCTCTGCCTCACAAGATGAACCATAAACCTCCGCCACTGTTTCTAAGTCTCTATGTTTAACTTTGATTTTTTCAACATCATCACCGACATATTGTTCTACGATATAATATTTTTCGTCCGTCTCGATTATTGTTCGTATATCGCCAGGAATAAAAACTTCTTTTATTACAAAGCCTCCATCACTCACCATGCCCATCAGAGGCTTTTTGAAAATTACTTTATTGCCAGCTCTATATTTCATTGCCTACCCTCCCTGATTTCGATAGCACGCTCGATACATCTTATTGCTTTACGTAAATCCTCTATTTCCTTCGCCTTATCCTTCTTGCCAGCTCTAAGAATATACTTGGCTGCCGTACCGAGCGGCATATCCAACTGATAAGCAGTAGCAATATCAAAGACATCGCCCATAGTAGATTGATAATATCCGGGACGAATCGTGTTGCTGTTGTCAGTATTTTCATCAAAATCATCTTCTGCATTTGATTCCACTGCACTACAGCCATCTTCGATTAACTCAATGGCAAAACCTAATGCCTTTGCTTTATCATGCCGCTTCGGGTCATCATATTTATTTGCATGTTCGCAATTATGCTTCATTTCTCTTAAAAGTTTTATTGCCTTTTCTGATTCACCTCCTGCCAACCCTTCAAACATTTCATCAGTCCAGTTCCACTCGTCAGCGTCTATTTTGTAATAGCTGTACTCATTATCACACTCTTTTATAGTGACTACTAACCCCGCTTTTTTTACCATGCTATTGTTGCAGGTTAGATAGCTACCGTAAATCTTTTGTAATTTGAGGTCTTCCCTCACTTTTACTCTATCCCCGACTTTGTACTTCATTGCTGACCCTCCCACGCCGCATACAGCTTAAAAAAATCCTCACTATTCATCGTCACTAACCACGGCTTACGATTACACTTATGCGCAACAATCGGTATTTCGCCGTCTTTAGCGTCACGTTCTGATTGTTCCATAGCTGACCTTAGATTTAATCTCTCGACAAACTTAACTTCTTGATGAATATGAGGCAAACCAATCACATCAGCTATAACAGCCCCGTTACTTTGACTACCTCTCTGCGCATTGTAGCCATGCTTGCGACATTCATCACGCCATAATCTTTCGCCCCTAGCACCTTTATCTCTTTGCGCTTTTCCCATCATCACACCTCAAATCATCCCTCAACCAATCAATAGCACACGCACCGCCAACAATGCCCCCTTCGCTATCATATTCAACCGCAAAAGCGGGGCAAGGTTCTATATCACCGTTTTTAAGTATAAGTTTATGGCAACCGCCATCATTGTATATCTTGCACTTCTCTGATTGATACTCCATCAGCAGAGCCTTTAGCTTGCGTAAATCCTCTGTTTTCATCTTCACGCCTCACATCTCAAAATCATCATCAACCTCGTGAATGAATTGACCTACTTTCTTATCTCCGTCTTTCATCTTTTCAGCCGCAATTTTAGCTACCTTCTCTTTTGCTTCTTTGATTGAATCAGCCTCAATGAGAAATTCATCCGGCTTTGTAATCCATAATTCACAGTGATACTTATTTGCCATTTTGTACTGCCTCACTTATCTGCTTGATAAACTCCAACACGTTTCCCTGTACGGCTTGTACGTTGTCCGGAGTGATATAACTTGCAGCTAACATAGCTATTAGCGTATCTTTGCTAGGAACTATAATCAGCACTATTGTGCATACTACCGCAACGATAGCCGATATCTTAGCGTATTTCATCACGCACTTCTCTTCTTCCATGCTCCCAAATAACGCTAACAGCGGTGCAATAATAAATCCGCACATCATCAGAGTTCTGCAAGTGAAATAAATATTGTCATAAACGTGTAATGCGTAAATTATCCACGGTGAAATAATCGGTTCCATGTTACTCCTCCTTGTACCTCTCTTTGAACGCTATCAAATTCTGCACTGCCTCTTTATCCTGCTCCGGCAGCTTATCTTTAATCATCAGCTGTTTAATCATCAGCTGTTTAATCATCTGCAACTCTTTAATCATTGCGTCAACGCTACGCACATCACAGAACAGTATTGACTGGTACACGCCCTCAATATCGTCTTTATCGTAGTTATCGCCGAAATCATACTTGCCATCGTTTTTTAGCTGAACAAATGATAGCCAGTAAGAGTTACCATCTTTTACCTTGTACGCTATCATGCCCTTGTTTGGCTTATCATGTGCGCCCAGGACAACAAACGGTATGTGCTTGTGCTTTGCCATTTATAGCCCTCTCCTTTCAGCCTCATCTTTAAGCCGTGACAATAAATCATCCCTGCCACGCTTTGTAAGTTCTGCAAGCAGCTTATCCTTAAACTCGTCAGCATTCCGTCTGTCTATATCGCCGCCGCAATCCAAAGCAGGGTAATATATCCAGCAATCACGAATCATGCCGTCAAGCTCCCAATCTTCAAAATCATTCAGCCTTGACAATATTTCCCGGCTCACAACAGACAATGCGTATGAATGTCGTGGCAACGCATAGCGCAGCGCGAAAACATAAACTGTCCGTTCATCTTTCGTCATACTCGTCACCTCCATTTTGCGACCGACATCAATGTCGCTTGCAAATTTAACTCGTTTTGTCGATTTAACTTTTTAACTCAACTCGTTTTAACTGAGTTAATACTAGTTAGTCAATGGGCAAGAACCATCACAGCTGCTATATGTCCCGTATTTACAAGACCCACACTTATTATCATGTTCAACCTCCATCTCCATCACTTCAGTAACAATATCAACCGCCTTATCAATTACTACTTCTCTGTTTTTATCAAGAACATACGTACAATTAAACTCGCAAAGTAATTCGCGCAGATTATCTAAATTTTCTTTAGTCATTGCTATTCTCCTTGTGCTCCTGTTTTAACCATGCGTGGAATCTTTCTTCACAGCCATCACAACCACAGACATTAACGCCATGCCGTCTGCAATCATCACACGACCACAACTCGCCGTTTCCGCAAATACCCTCCGCAAATTCCTCGTCTGACATATCTATTAGCCGCCATATAATCCATTGTCGATTAGTCATTATCAGCCCTCCGATTTTCCACGATAAGCTCAACGTGATGGCCATATCTTGTACCTATCGCTCGATAAACTACCTCTGAATCATAATATTTCATCGTCAGCGATAACATTTTGCACGCCAACGTCAAAACGCCAAACGCCAAATTTAAAATAATCTTATATGCAAATTTCTTCACTCGCTATTCCTCCACGCCCACACAATCAAAATCACACACGCTGGCGCACAAAACAAAACTCCCATCAAAAACGCTTGCCAGTGCTCTGTCATTTGCCACCACACTTCCTCGCATACTCGGTAAATTTTGTAGCCGCTTTTTCAACAAATTCGCGCTCGCACTGGATTTTGTTGAAACAATCATAGCAGCCAACAATCCACCATCGTTGACTTGCTCGCCTTACACCAGTAAAATTGCTATCGCAACTTGGACATGGCGGCAACTTGATACTTTCCAATTCTTCATCTGTCATTTTTCTTTGCTTTCTCTTTTTCTACGAATCTTTTAAAAGCCTCGTGTCTTTGCCACATTTCGCGCTTGCGCCTTTGCCGCTTGCTATACTGGCTGTATGGCTGTATCCGAAACGATATCCGCTTTAGCATTTAATCACCGCCCTACCAGTGAGCAAATCCTCTAAAATAAAGCAATCAAAATCCATATACGGATTTTCATACGCTCCACGCGCCATAAATCCGCACGGAGCAAACTCGCAATCAAATCTATCGTGGTCGCGTTCTACAGTAAATCGTTCACCAATCTGTTTGCCGAACATTGCCGCAACAACTTCCATCTTATTTGGCGTTTCTTTGCAATAGCGTTGTACAATTTCCAGCGCACCGGCTAAGACTTGCTTTTGCCGTTCTTCTAAAAGTTCGCCGTTTTTTTCTAGCAATTTTTCAAAGTTATTCTCTGCCATTATTACTCCACTCCCCATTCATCATCAAAATAGATTTTTCTTTTCTTAACCTTTTAATTGCCGACTTGTGCATTGCAATTCTATTCTCGTGAAAAGCAATCTTTAGCGTTATATCTTTAATCCGACTTATGCCGTCTATTTTATTCGCTGCCATCTTTAGCCCTCCTGCCTTTTCTCGGTATAAGCCAATAATAAGGCGAACCCTCTTCTAAACCACATTCACATTCCGAGTGTCGAAAAAATACGCAGTTAATCTCGCACTTTCGCGAACGCGACATACAGTATTTTTTAATCTCACGTGCATAAGTTAATAAGTCTTGCTCATTTTCTGCCATTATTCTTCACGCTCCCACTCGTCACGCTCAATCTCTAATGACCGTTCCGCTAATTCTTTGTCCTCTCGCTCCCTGCGCTCTTTCAACTCAATCAACGCCGCCATTATTACTTGGTGCATACCTTTTTCGTCCGGCTCACTCATATCTATTGCTATTTTTTGGATTCCCAAAAGATTATCAATAGTCCCATCAGGTAACGGATATTTTAATTCTGGCGGTAATAGTTTCTTAGCTTCATCTATCGTCATTGCTTTCACCCTCTTCATGCTCGGCCTGCAACCACTTTATTATCATATCTTTAACAATGATTGTCCCGTCATCACCATCTGTTACACTAAGCACTCGTGCATAAGCCTCGCCCTCCGCGATAAAATCTGCCATAGTTTCATCATCTTGTGCTCTTAACCATTCCCCATTAGTCATTTCCTACGCCTCATTCCACATAATACTTTACATTAACGCTTTTACCGTCTACGTCCTCTACACGTTTAATCATTTCAGCTAACATTTCTATTACTACTCCGCTTGGCTGGTTATTCAATTCTCCGATTTGTATTATTAGCTCTGCTATTAACGACATAACAACAGCACCATCGCCACCTGTAGACACATCTACTTTTAGATTACCGTCATTACCCTCTGTAACTACACCGAGAAGATACGCATACGCACTATCTAATTCTTTTATCTTCATTCTCACTCACCTCATTCAAAGATTATCTGCCCTGCCGCTATCAAATCTTCTGCCGTCTTATAGCCGTGGCTTTCAGCGTGTAAATGCGTTATGCAGTCCATGTGTTCTCCGCAAATCTTACAGAAACCGCTTGCCCATCTTGTCTTATACTTCGGCTTTGGCAAGTTTATATTCGGCTTTTTCTTCTCGCGCTCTATCATTTCACAAGATACTTCATGACATTTGCGTATTTGCTCTTTTAACAGCCGGGGCTTGTTATAGCCTGTCTTGCGTGTTCGTTTCTCTTTCATCTTTCGTGGCTCCGTAATAACCTCTGCTGGCGTTTTTGCAAAGGACTTTTTTCCGCACATTTTGCCGTTCATGTTCGTTAAGCCCCAGCATTGCCATAGCCGTTTCACAAGCCTGCTGCAAATCCGCAAGTTCCTCTGCTATACGCCCTCTGCCTTGACCCTCATTCCACGCTTCTGTAACCTCTGCCAGTTCTTCCCTGAGCTTTTCAATCTGCCCGTAAAACTCAGCAGGTCGATTACCACGCGTGACAGGCTTCAAGTTGCTTTTCTCACCGCCTATGCTATAGCGTTTCAAAATTACAGATACATTTTCAAGCGCCTTGTCCCAGCCATCACTATAACCTTCCGCATAGCCATCCTGAAACGTTCTCAAATGCTCCTGCTCTTTTTTCTGCGCTTGTTCGATTACGCGCAGCGCATCGCTTTTTTCTTGAAACATAGCTTTTACCTCAATCATGTCATTTCACCTTTATGCCCTTCGCCTTTAATCTCTCGATATGACTTTTGTCTAATCGCTTATAAAGTTCATCACAGTCAATTCCTGTTTCTTCTTTTATCATGTCAAACAAGTCTTGAATCTGAACCCGGTTAATCATCATATCATCACAGAACTCAAAGAAATCCTCCGCTAATTCAAGCAAGCGCTTTTTGCCAAAACCGCGTTTTATTCTTGCGTAGGCCAGTACCAGCGTGAACATCTGACCCTGCATTTCGCCCTTGGTACGCTCTATATGCTCCTGCTGCAATTCCTCTATTGCTCCCTCTGTAGCCTTAACCGCCCTATCTTCGATAGCTTTTAAGCCTGCCTCAACATTCCCCGTCTTGGCTAAGTCTCTTGCCATCTTCCGGCGTTGCTGTCTTGTAAAACTCATTTGTTTACCTCCACAATCCGTCGTATCACATAATCAGCGCACGGCTGCGCCATACCGTTCCCCAACGCTTTGTATCTCTTGCTGTCCGGCGCCGGTTTACCTTTATACTCAATGTCTGTCCATGAATCTGGGAGTCCCTGTAAACGCTCTGCCTCCAACGGTGTCAATCTGCGAACTGTTTTTTCATTACTCACCGCGTGTCTATCAACTGTGTTTAGTGTGTATGCCAATTCTTCTTGGTTGCCTGCGCCGTTACCGCCATTTTGCGGTTGACGGTCTATCGTGTTTCTTGCTATGCAATAGCTATGTACCATCGGCACGTTGCCCCCCCCTGTTCCCATTCTACTTGATAGCGTTTGAAATACGCCATCTTCTTTGTATTTCACCCTGCTATCGTTCGGGTGATTCTCGATTATTTTGAACTCCATACACCAGTTTCCCCTCGCTTACATATTGGTTTCCTGCCCCTTTATAATCACAGGCGCATAAGCTCCCCACTATTCTTTGATTAGGGTTTCGCTGCCCCCCCCTAGGACACCGCCACTTGCTTTACTCGTGCCTGCTACATGGTCAGCTACAAACGAACCATAACTACCTTCTCTGAAAGCTACACCGCTTGTGCTATCTGAATGACGAATGTCATAGACAGCTACCCCGTGGCTGTGTCCCGCTTCGAGTGTGTAAGCAGGAGCACCGTTATTTCCTACGCCAAATCCCGTACCTCGTCCCAATGCGATATGTCTTGTGGCTACTTGCAAATTTATGGGATGAACGGCTCTGTTGGGCCACACATCCCGCGGTGTCAGACACCCGCTTGCGCTATCAATGCTTTCTCTAGCATTTCCGGCAGCTTTTTCCCTCTCTTCTCGGCTCTCCGAAGAATCCCTTGGCACGCTTTGGGGCTCAAATAGTATTTCTCCGGCACTGTGTCCTGCAAAATCTGCGACAAGAAAGATTCGTTTTCTCCGTTGGGGGACTCCCCAATATTGAGCGTCGAGTGTTCTCCATGCAAGCGAACCGCCATCCCATTCAACCATTCCGCTTTCTGCCCACTTACCACACGCAGGCATTGGAATTTCGGTCTGACTGATTTCTTCAAGCACGGCTCTAAAATCCAATCCCTTGTTGCTGCTGAATGCGCCGGGCACGTTTTCCCATACGAAGTATCTTGGCGAACCTGTCCGTTTTCGTAATCCGTGAACAAGTTCAATTGCCGTTCTAAATAATCCGCTGCGTTCACCTGCAAGCCCCTCTCTTTTACCTGCGACCGACAAATCTTGACAGGGAGAACCTGCACATATAATGTCAACCGGCTCCAACTTACCTACGTCAATCTTAGTAATATCGCCCATTTGCCTAACGTCGGGAAAATGGTGTGCCGTTACTGTGGCCGGAAATTCGTCGATTTCCGATGCCCATACTGGCTTAACTCCTGCGTGCTTGGCAGCCAGTAACCAACCGCCAATCCCGTCAAAAAGACTCCCTAATGTTAATTTATCCGTTTATGACACCTCCCATAAGCAACCACGCAATATGCTTTTTCGAACGTTCAACAATCCTCTTTGCCGTACGCTTGGGCAGTTTACCGTTGCGCAGGTTTTCCCTTGCCCGTTCCTGCTTTTCCAGCTCCACCTTAATGCGTTCCTGCCGTGTTTTTTCAAGGTGAGATAGCCAAGGTAGCGTGTTTTCATCCAGCATTACTGCATAACCCTCCGCTGCGACTTTTCGTTAAAGCCTAGATATTTCGACGTATTACGCAACCGGTCCATGATACGTCCTGAATAAGTACCTGCCAGTTCTTCCTGCGTTAAATTTGTTGTGATAATCGTTGACAGCATCTTGTTATAGCGTTCAGTGATAATGCTGTCCACTTTAGCCAGTACCCACGATTTATCAGTTTCTTCACCGCCTAAATCGTCAAGAATTAACAACGACGTTGAACGCAGCATAGATTCGTATTTTGCCCATTCTTCCCGATTAGTCGTTCTCAGCGTAAAAAGATTGTCAATCACTGAGCACATCGGCACCAGCAGCCCGTGATGTTCTGTGTCAAGCCACTTCCGCAGAATCGCTACGGCCATTGTCGTTTTCATAGTACCGTACTGTCCGGCCAGGATAAGACCATATCCGTGGCTTACCTGGAAGTCCAACGTTGCTATATACTCTTTGACTTGCTCCCAGTTATTCACGATATTCTTAGAGCTTGGCAGGCCACGCTTTTCAATAGCCTCTACAGTTACGCCCTGATAACGTTTGAAGATGCCTGCATACTCTAATTTCTCGCGCTGCTTTCTTAAATCATCAATGTCGACCGTTTTATTTCCATCCGGAAGTTTCGTTTGCCCATTTGTCTCGCTCATATTCCGGGTCATTTTGTCTCTTACGTCCGTTAGTAGCTTTTCTAAATCCTTGTCCATGTCCATTTATCTCGCTTTTTTGATACTCCCCTATTACCCATGAGAGTATAGCCCTATAGTCATTTTTGTATTTTTTCCCTGAAGATAGCTTGTAGTTGTTCAGCTTATCTACGCACCAATCAACTGCCTCATCACTGCCAAGAGACTCACGCAGCTTATCATGTTCACTTTGAGTCATGCTGACAGCCTCCGCAAATTTGATTTTAGGCTCGCTATTATTCTTAGCTTTAGCATTAGCTATAGCATTAGCATTAGCTATAGCTTTATTGTGTACCGCTTTTGGTACGCTTTCAGTCTGCTTTTGGTCTGCTTTTGGTCTAATTTCTGGTACGGATTCAGTCTGCTTTCCGGTACTATTTGTACCTGTATTTTCCGTATCATCATCAAAATCAACATCGTCTAACTCTTCCAACTGATTGCTTAACCTTTTTTGCAAATCCAATAATCGATACACACTAGGGGAACCCTTCTTTCCTGAACGGAATTGGATAAAGCCCTGTTGTATCAGCAGATTACGGGCATTGATGAACGTCTGTTTATTCTTAATCAACGCTTCTCGCATCAAATCTTCGTTCGCGATGTAAAACGGCAATCCCAAGCCATGAAGATTACTATTCTTGAAAAGTTTGTAGTAAATCATCTGCGCTTGCATTGTCAGGCATCCACACTGCAATTCAAATGCTTTGAGTTGGTCTATGAACTTCACAGGCAGCTCACCTCCTCCCTAATAAAGCTAATCGAAAAACTATTTACTTCTTGCCCCATAGCCTTTCCTTACGCCCATTCTTTTGCTCTGTGAAGGTTATAGGATTCCGCTATACGCTCATCAACCTTCACAGGCTCTAACATATATCTCTCTAAAAAATCTTTTTCCCCAACTTTATGCAGTTCCGTATGATGATGCCTGCATAATGGCAAGCACGGCCTGCCAATGTGATTTACTTTGTTTCTGTTACTGCCCATGCCTATGGTTCCACCCTGGGCATGATGTAATTCAGCTTTCTTGCCACATACTGCACACCGCTTATGTATCGTTGACATATATACATACTTAGGAATATCCTCACACAGCTTATATAAAGGCTCTCCGCATGGAATATCATGCAGTAAACAGAAGTCTATCAAGTATGTGATATACAACCTTGCCACTTCCCGGCTGCAATCAGATAATGAAAAACTATCTGCTAAAGTTGGTAGCTGCGAACTAATAAACATTTGCTTTGTCAGTGTTTTCTCTGTTTCCAACGGTGTATATCCTGACCATCTGCAAATAGCCTGTAATAATACATAGGCTTTTTTCTGCTGTGCTCTGGATACCTTGTAAGTATCCTCTAATTCAAGTACACCTACAGGCTTACCGCGACTTCTAAGCCACTCTCTATCTTTGTCTGTTATCCCTGCCACCCGGAATATTTCTTCACGAGTGGCAGGAGACAATAGACGAAAATCTAATTGCTTAACCATTACATCAAACTCGTCTGTTCATTATCGCCTTCGTTTTGCTCTTTAATCTCCCCTGTCTCAGGGTCGACATTAACGGGCGGTACATCAGCCGGAACTTCCTCGGCATCCACGGTGATGACCGTTTCATCCGGTTCGTCCGTCATGTTATCGGTAATATTTGTCTTGATTGTTTCATCGCTGGCCATCGCGCGGACAAACTCTGTCTTTATCGGGGCATATTTGAGAGCTTGTTTGATTACGGTTTTTTTAGCCATCGCGTCAAAATTTGTTGTCCAAGGGCTATAACTAGAGTTTGCTGATTTACTGTACTTCTTAGCGTGATTTTTGACATCTTCCACGCTCATTACAGCAAAGCCGCTGCCGCCTGCTTTAGTGCGAAATACTGCGTAATACAGTATTACTGCGCCCCTATCTTTAAGTGCTGGTTTGTGCCTCAGTTTTTCATTCAACCCCAATTCGTATTCAAAATCATCATTCTCACAAACTTCGTGAGCAGAAATACTGATGATTTCGCCACTGCGGTAAGCAAGGTCAATCATGCCCTTGTAACCAAGCTGGAACTGGCATTCAAGCTGTCCGTGGTTTCGATATGGAATAAGGTATGCCTGTCCTAACGGAGTATTTGGCTCTACACCCAACTGCGCCGCTTGCATCATAGCACCTAAGAATGAGTTAGGTGTACATTCAGTAAGCTGTGGATTGGTACTCATAGCCGTCAAAACCATCCGGGAAAAACGCTCTCCTGTCAGCACCGACGGAAGTGCTTTTTCAATCTGCGGCTTCATCTGAAAGACAAGCTGCTTAATACTTTTTACGCCGTCTTTTGTTGTAGTCGCTGCCATCTTTTTTTCATTCTGCGCCTGCTTAATCATGCCGCCTTTTACTGTTCCGTTTGCCATATTATTTACCTCCTTAATAGCTAAGACTTGGTTAATTCTCTCCATCAGTGCTAGTTTCTGCTGTTTTGGGATTGCTTATTGTCTCCGATAACTTCTCTAAAAGTTCCTTATTCTTCATTTCCAGTTCATCAATGCGTGATTTTAATTTCCAGTTATCACTTTTGACTTTATCAATGTCATGTTCTTTTAATGCGTTCTCTTTTATTAAGCCGCGATATTCATTGAGCGTTATCGTGACTGTCAGTTCTTGCGGTATAACAAAATTGTCTTTTTCGCTGCTATACCCTTCGATTTTCTTCTCCGTCAAAGTGTCAATGACTTTCTGCTCTGCATAAAATTTTTTGTTTTCGTTTTCCATTTTTATTTCCTCCTGTTTATACACTAAATCTGCGACTATCAGCAGATTTTTTACTATACTTTTCAAACACATCCGGCAGGTCTTTTTTCAGCTTTTTAGTGTCGATTGTCGTTCTGCCGCTGACAGTTTTCCATGTGATTATACGCTCGTTTTCCCCTTCGCCGATAATGCCGATTTCGTTATCTCCCAACATAGCACATAGCTTGTTTTGAACATCCTTGACCTGTGTCTCAATATCTGCTTTCATTGCTTTCAATTCATCAAATCGTTTCAATAATTCTATGCTTTCCATCGGGAGAGTAACAGGTTCGACATTACCGCCTTTATATATCTTTTGAAGAGAGCTTGCAGAGCTGTCTGAGCCGTCAACCCTTGGCATTATATGGCGTTGTACCTTGTCCCAAAACTCAACTTCCGCTTGTTCTAATGCGGCAATATCATCTTCGTTTCGTTCTACTATCCACGAAACGAAGTGATTTCCACCGACTAAGCAAGCGATATACCAACGGGGAAGCCCACTTACCATCATGTAATGTTGGCACTGCACATAATATGACGGTGGGATTTCCCCATCATCCCATTCACTCTGCCTGAATGCGTTAGAAGTTTTACATTCAAGTCCTGCATCTTCACCGACAAGAAGACGGTCAAAAGATGCTGTCATAAATGGGTATCTGTTACTGCGAAATAAACCACACTTGCGAACTTTCTTTCCTTCTCTCCGGCAGAACTCATCCGCTACCACCTGTTCCAGAATGGTGCCGAAATGGACATATTCGCTGTCAGAAATATCTTTTGGCTGGGATTGACCTGTCTTTTCTAGCCAAAGCGTATAGGCCGATTTCCACGGGTTCATGCCCAAAATTGCAGAAGCATCACTGCCACCAATACTTTGACTACGAACTTTGAGCCACGATTCGCGATTCTCAATTTCAGCCGCAGTCATTATCTGATGGCAATAATTTTTTATATTCATGCTTACGCGACCTCCCTCATTTTCTCCCAAATTGCATTTGGCAAATAGAAACTTGTTATATTCGGCGTTGCTTTTGCGTGTCTCCAAATATCGGTAACATAAACGCCTGTTCCATATCCGCTGGTGAACACTAGCAACCAGTGGTCTATATCCCATGTCTCTGAATCAGGATTAAAGTAGCGGTATGCCAACACTAGCGGTTGATGAGCGTGATTGTAATCTTTGCTCTCGTAGATTTCCCGTACATAATCCGGGAACTTCGCTACAGCTTGCTCCGGCGTTAAGATTTCAGTGATTTTCTTCTCCATTTGTAAGCACTCCTTTCCTGTGCTATAATGGAAGTGGTGTTACTATGTCTAATTTTGCACCATCTTCCGAAGAGTCGCTGACCCCATCAGCGGCTCTTTTTCATTTACAATCCGCGAATTTGAAGAGTATATAACCATATCCATACCCCAATAGCTATACCCCCCACTAGCGCGATACCAAGCAGCCAACGCCAAACGCAAGGCATAAAGAAAGGTAGCCAGGTATCGGCTTTTAGTGTACGCAAATATCTCATTGACAACCTCCTGCAATCAATCCAGCGACAACTATCATCGAAACGATGCCTATTGCCCTGCAAATCTCATAGAACTTATGCTCTCTGTGCAACTGTATTCGCTGGCGCAAAGTCAAGTGTGCCGGAATAGCACTGTAAAACTCATCGTAATCCATCATCATCACTCCAAATCATAATAAGGTTTCCTCTTTTTAGCTTCCTGCAAGTCCATACAAATAGATGCAAAGACCAAATGCTGTATCCACATAATTTCTTTTCTGTTCAAGGGTTTTAAAACTTCTAGCGCATCATCATTGCCATCACAGGCCAACTTGAAAGCCTGTTTGACTATGCGTTCCAGCTCTTGAATGTTAGAATCATTGAAGTCTATCGCCATCGTCACCAGTCCATTTCCCAAGGCGGTATATAATCGTATTCCTCTTCGCTATCCTCGTTATCTTCTTCGGCCTCGTAGTAATCGCTGAGAAGATAGTCGTATAGTCTCGAATCCTTAATATCATCCATCTAGCACACCTCCCGTTTGGGTATTGCCCATACTTCAGATAAGCGGAATTTTCGATAGCTGCTCCCCGGCGTATAATACGGGGTTAATAACCCCTGTTTCACTAACTGCCCTATATGGCTTTTGCTGGTTCCAAGAATTGTTGCAGCCTCGCCTGCCAGCACCAACCGGTCATGTTCTAGTAACAGTACAGGCTCTTTTGCTTGCTGTACCGCCCCGGCAAAAGCTATTATTTCCGGGGACTGTTGCAAAAGTCGTTGTAGCTCTTTGCCCTTCTCAATCATCTTGTCTAAATCATCCAGTTTGATTGTCTGTCCCACAAAACCACCTCCGTATCTTGTCAAATAGTGTTGGCTGAGGTTCGCCCCAGCTGAATTTTGGCAACCAGTATGAAATTAACGCTCCGTGGCAGCCATATACTTCATCCATCTTGCGAACCAGCCATTTTGGTGCGTCTTTTCGCGCCAACTCTACATCAATTAACGTCCTTCGGCTGACCGTGAATTGTTCGGCCGCCTCTTCCAAACTCCACCCACGCAACAGTCTCAATTTGCGATATGGTGTAATTTTTTGCACTTTGTTACTATCTTCAAAGAGGTTATCGTCTTGCATTGCCCGTGCCTCCTTTCGGATATATGATTTAGTTAAGGCATTCCTACCTTTCCGTATCTACTTGCAATCTCTAAGAACTTATTCTGAACAAAGATATTACTTCTAACCCCTGCCAGTACCGCTCCGTAATAGACTGACCAGGCCATATAATAAGCAGTCCTTTTGTCGTATTTTGCTATTACGGTTATAAGGTTTTCCATAGCCTCGCTTGTCTTATCGGCTCCTCCGGGCGTATAGTTTCTGCCCAGTGCCATCAATGATTCGTTCATGCGTTCTCTGGCTGCAAGAAAGTCCGGTGTTGACTCCAGCTCCATCTCATACCTCCTTATGTTACTTTACATAACGTTTATGAGCACAACAAAGCATCCACTTTGCACTTAAAGATTTTTGCCAACTTAATCAGCATTTTTGCCCTAGGCATGTTTACACCATTTTCCCACTGCGCTACCGTTGTACGGTCTACATCTAAAAGCTTTGCCAACTCGGCCTGTGTAAGATTTCTTGCCTTCCGAAGCTCTTTTAGTTTTAACACCTACATCACCTCCCCTGTGATGAAACATAACATTGTCTATATCTGTATTATACGTCATGTAAAATCACGTGTCAATAGGCAACGTGATATAAGATTACATCTTTTTTTGTGATTTATAATAACATATAATAACAATAGGAGGTGATGAGCCGTGACTACCACTGGGCAGCGTTTAAGGGCGTTACGTGAAAACAGAGGACAATCACAAGATGAAATTGCTAAGCTAATCGGTGTTGGTAGAACAACATACCTAAAATATGAATCTGGTGAAAATAAGCCAACACGAAAACTCAAAGAATTATCTGACCTTTTCCAAGTGTCCAGTGATTACATTATGGGATTGTCAGATAATCCTACCACCGACCAGTCAGGCAAATATGATTATGATGACCCAGAAGTTTGTAAACTAGCAAAAGAATTAAAGGATAATCCTGAATTAAAAGCGTACCTATGCGCCGGAAAGGGATTATCCAAAGAGGCATTATCTTATGTTACCGATTTTGTAAACAATCTCAACAAAATTCATGGCATGCACTGATTAGCCAAGAAGGAAGAAATAATATGAAAAGATATTATGAACCGCCAATATTGCTGAAAAGGCACACTATGTTAGCAACACTTAATGTTTCGCCACCTGCTGCTAGAGGCATAATCTTTAGCAAAGGTGGGGTTAGATGAATTATCGTGTAATAAAACTTCAGGTATCAGACAAAGAGTTTCATTCAATGCTCTTATCTGCTTTTAATCCAATAGTCATTATTGTCAACTCAAATCTTACAGCGGATAAACAACAACTGTATATTCAAAAAATCTTAGATAGGTTTTATAAAGAAAAGTCTGAAAACTTTTAAAATAAGATTAAATGTTTATTAAGTTACAATTAAAACTTTATTAAAGATGTAAGGAAGGTGGGATAACATGGATGTTGTAATTTCTTTCTTCTTAGGCAGTATGGTACTTTTCCAAATCTTCATGGGAGTTATTGTAATAGGAATAATATTCGCTGCTATATCTCCGAATATGCGAGCACACATAAGCCACTTTTTGGGATACGAAGAAAAAACGGATACCATATCATCAACGCCTGCATCTTCTCCTATTAACGTGACACCACCACCAAATCCAGAGTTGAAATCGCCACCGCAATTAGAAAAAACAACTTCACCTGCAATAAATGTAAATTTTACCACAAAAATCAATGAAGAACCTATTAAGCAAACTCAACACGAACATATTATCCAAACCCGCTCTACTTCTTCTGACAAAACATTATATGATGAAAATCCTTTAGGTGAGGTATTCCCTGACATAAATGTAAAAAAAATACAAAAAAAAGTAGTGGAACGAAAAATAAATGAAAAAGCATTAGAAATTAGTGGTCTTGATGAAGATGTTGTTAATGGAATAAATTATATGGAAGACAGCGACCCTCGTAAAATACAATACAAATTTGCTTTAATAATGGCTAAATACCTTATTGTTGACTCAGCACAACCTGTTATATTTAAATGTTTATCATGTCGAAAAAAACGTTTACGCCTAATAAAAGGAAAGACTTGCTATTTTTGGAGTTGTGATAATTGCAAATCGACCTACGACAATAGTAAAACTGGTATTCCAGTCGTTTACATATCAGAACCAGCCTCAAAGCAACAATATGCAGCCTACGACCTTTATAGGTTAGCATTAATAAAGTCCGGTCTAACACAAGATGATATTGACGGTATGGAGTATATGGAGGAAAACGACCCGCGCATATATCAATACAAGGAGGCAATACGGATTTCTTATGTAGAAATAACCGGTGATACAAAAGCGATTCCTACAGACATACTGCCACCATATAAAATATTTGTTTTGGTTTCCATAAAGGATAAAGACACAGGAATTTACTATACCAAAAAACTATACTCCTATTTCTTAGGCAATAGAAAAGACGTTTCAGAAGGTGACGATGTAATAGTATATGTAAAAAAAGGCAGACACCCAGAAAGAAGAATTGCAAAAGTAGTTTATATCAGCAATTCATACGTTCCCCCACTTAATGTTACTAAATCTCCCATATCCATTAAGGTAAAAGGAAAATTCTTAGCCAGCAAGCACGGCAGGAAGTTTCATGACCCATGCTGCATGCAAATGAACAATACTAGCAACAGTGAAGCGATATGGTTTCAGTCAGAAATAGAAGCCATGAACAGCGGATATGCACCATGCGCGAAATGTATTTTGAGGTGACAACATCATGAATATCGTATTATCAATACTATTTTTAGCGGCCTTGGCATTTGCTTATGATTTTTTCTCCAATGTATATGCAAAGATGCTATTTTATGCGCTATTTGCTGTAAATCTATCCACATTTGTTGCCAGATTTAATTTAGCCTTGGGTATTGTGGCTCTCGTTGCTGCCTGCGTGCTTACTCCGTTCCCTTTGGCTTTTAAACTTTTCATTTTTGGCTCTGGGCTGGTCATGGTTCGTGGAGGCTTACATGGCAGAAGTTCTTCCATGCTTGACACTATTGGAGGAATATCCATACTTGCTGGCCTAATATTAGGTATATATGGATTCTTTGCTGGTTAATACTGTATGATTTACAAGGAGGTAATACTATGAAGAAGGTTCTTCCTCTATTGCTTTTGTTGCTCATCACTTTGTCTGCCGTTGCTTTTGCAGAACAAGGCCAGGTAGTCTACTATAACACCAATAGACAGTCTGTAGTAATAGCCACTGCAAGCGGTTACACCTGCGGTGAAGTGACAATGTTTAGGTCAGGCTTTTGGGAATTAAGTCGCGGTGATATGTTGGCAGGCGATTTAAACTCTTATGGTTCCCATGATGTTTATGACCTATCGCGTGACAGAATGATTTCACTCTGGATAGACGATGTAATGCTTAGCCAAGACGCAGCATTCGACTGGATTCAAAATCATTAAGCATAGCACAACAAAAAGCCGCCCCAATACGAGGCGGCTAATCTAATAGTCTGGCAGGTGCTTGTATAAAGAGGAGGAACTATAATGAACGACAAAGAGATTGCTAAAGATATTTTAATTCACGCACTAGAAACAGGTGCAGTCAATTATGAGAAAGCGACTACACCCGAAGCAGCAAAAGCAAACATTGAAATGATTTGCCAAGCATATAGAGATATTTTCTTAGTCGTAAATAATCCGAGAAGCTAATTGATAGCTAACAATACATTCTCGCGAACTTCACGAAGATATTCAGGCGAAACATTGTAATTTTCAGTAGGTAAGCCTTTTACCTGTTCTAAAACTTTCTTACGAAATTCATATTGAATATCGTTCCGTAAGCTATCGTTAGCTTCAGTCCACGCCGTTTTTTCAGAATCAGTCATTACAAGCACCTCCACATATAGATGAAGCCCCACCAAAGGCAGGGCTTCGCGGGGTAGGATTAAAGAAGAAATGAAATAAAAAAGATTATAAAAAACTAGCAAATTGCTAGTGGGGATAACGTGGATTGGGAGAGCGTCACACGTTGCTCTCCCCGTGAATTTGTCGAGTAGTTCGGCACTAATCAGCCCTCATTCGAGATTCGGCCTTAACCGCGGCAGAATGAGTAACCGCTGCCGACGCGCCTGAGCGCATCAATGATAATGTTTACGGATATACCAATATTATAACATATTTTAATTTTCGCGCAAGAGAAAGGATGGTTTTATGGCACAAATAAGAACGCGAAAACGCGGCAAAACGTACAGTTACATTTTTGAGGCAGGTATTGTAAACGGCAAACGAAAAGTCGTAGAAAAAGGAGGTTTTGCGTCAAAAGACGATGCGTATAACGCCGGTGTTGCTGCATTTACGGATTTCAAACACGGCAACATCGGTATACTCAGCGAAAATATATCGCTGAGAGACTACATCGACAACTGGCTAAACGGTGTATGCGCTATCAACGTGCGCGAATCCACGTTAGTACAATACCAAAAAATGATTAAGTATCACATCACACCACTTATCGGTGATATTGACCTGCAAGATTTAACCCCGGCAATGCTCGACAAGTGGATTAGGCAGTTGACACGCAAAGGATTAGCTTACAAATCGCTAAAGCTCATATTGGCAATTCTGCGCCAAGCATTGAACTACGCTGTATACCCTGGTAATTTAATTCAGTCCAATCCTGCACTATACATCAAGATACCACGCATTGCACCGCGTGACCTTATAGAACGCAAGATTATAACGCCAGACGAATTTACGGAGCTGATGAAAGATTTTCCAGCTGGTCATGTAATGCACATCCCCACCCTACTGTTATATAATACAGGGATGCGCGTTGCGGAGGTCGCAGGCTTGCGATGGCAGGATATTGACTTAAAGAAAATGACAATCTCAGTTAATCAGCAAATTCGTTATATATCCAAGGACAAGAAGTATTGCCTTACACCGCCTAAGACTAATAGTAGCAAACGAACATTCACCATCACTCCGGAGCTAGTCAAAGAGTTGTCAGCATGGAAAATCGAGCAGGCCAAAAATGAAATGGCTGCTGGTTCCAACTATATCGGCGTATATGCTGAGCCAGACGGAACTATTCATAATATGTCGAAGATATACGCTAACGGAATCAGAATTGACTTGGTTTGCACTAAGGCAAACGGCCACTCCTACCCTGCTGACAGTATCAGAAAGCAACTAAACGCCAAAGGCTATAACTCGCACTCCTTCCGTCACTCTCATGCGACATTGCTAGTTGAGGCCGGTGCTACACTGAAAGGCGTAGCAAACAGATTAGGTCAGTCCACTACTCAAATGACTGAACAAGTTTATACTCACGCAACCAAGAAAATGGACTTGGACACTGCTGCCCTTTTCGGTAAAATTATGCAGACAAAGTAAGACATGCAGACAAATTGCAGACAATAACGCCCATAACCCTTGATTTTACTAGGGTTACAGGCGTTATCTCATTAGTTTATACTTATCGGAAGTTATGCTTTATTCCGTTACAGACTCAGGCTCATTGGACTTCAGCAAGCCGCTACCGCAATGTTTAGCAACCAAGACAGCCAATGTCATCAACGCAATTGCCAGCACCAATTGCAAGCCGTCCACCATCAATACAAAGTTTCCTGCAGACAATTTGCCGACAATCCCAACTACACTGAGTACCAGCGCACTCATGGTCACCAGGAACATAAACGTCATCGGTACATATAACATCCAGCCTGTACGTCCCGTGGTTTTGAGGAACAATGCCAAGGAAATCAGTACCAACGCTGACAACAGCTGATTAGCGGCCCCAAACAACGGCCAGATATTCATATAACCTGCCAGGCACAATGCATAAGCCAGTACCAAGGTAATTACCGTTGCAGCGTATTTGTTCATCAGAAACTTTACAAAAGCATTGCCTTCCTCGCCTTCGCTGGGCGTTGCCAGCTCCTGCAAAGACATGCGGCCGATACGGGCTACTGAGTCAATTGTCGTCATGGCCAGTGCAGATACACACATAGTTATAATGCAGGCCGAAACTGCAGCCGGCAGACCGAACATCTGGAAGAAACCGCCGATAGCACCAGCAAAAATCTGGAACGGCGTCCCTTGCGGCAAAGTACCATTGCTGGCAGCTGCGCAGGCAATTACCAGAGCCACCACACCAAACAGGGATTCTACAAGCATCGCCCCATAGCCAACCGGCAGCATATCGCGTTCATTCTTAATAGCCTTGGAAGAAGTACCGGAAGAAACCAGACTATGGAAACCGGACACAGCACCACAGGCAATCGTGATAAAGAGAATCGGGAACAAAGACTGACCTTTAACCGTAAAGCCTACAAAAGCCGGCATATTGATAACCGGATTGGCAACCAACACCCCTACTACACCGCCAAATACCATGCCCAGGAGCAGGAAAGAGCTCAGATAATCACGCGGCTCCATCAGCAGCCACATGGGCAGTACCGAGGCAATAAAGCAATAACCAAAAGTAACATAACGCCAGCTGTTAGCATCAAGATACAGCGGGAACTCCATTCCAACTGCAAACATTGCCAAAACCAATACAATAGCCACGAGCAGTTTTACAATCCCGGATGGTTCAAACCGACGGATGAAAAAACCAAAGCCCATAGCAACAACAATATATAACATGGAAATCGTAGCTGCCTGTGCGCCGGGAACATTTAAGGCACCATCTTTGGCAAAACCACTAAAGGTATTGGCTAAGATATCAGCAAAGGCTGCCAGCACCAGCAAAGTAAACAACCAGCAAAACAACAGGAACAGCCGTCTGCCAGCAGCACCGACATATTGCTCAATCAGCATTCCCATGCTCTTGCCCTGATTTTTTACCGAGGCATACAATGCCGTGAAATCCTGCACTGCACCAAAGAAAATGCCGCCTACCAGCAGCCAGAGCATGGCCGGAGCCCAGCCGAACATAGCCGCGATAATCGGCCCAGTCACAGGGCCGGCACCGGTTATTGAGGAAAACTGATGAGCAAAAACTGTAAACCGCGAAGCCGGAGCAAAATCTCCGCCATCCTCGTACATTTGTGCAGGCGTCTTTGCTGACGGGTCAATCCCCCACGTCCGCACCAGCCAGCGCCCATACAGAAAATAAGCAGCCACAAAGGCCGCCATGGCAAAGCCCACAAGTGTTAAACCATTCATAAATAAGACCTTCCTTCAAGAAATGGAATAATATGAGTGCTATTCCACTAGATATTTATGTACAATGAGTATAATAACACTATTATAAATATGTGTCAACTTGTAAACCTAAATATAATAAGAAAAAGCCAAGTCTTTTGGGACATTGACTTTTATTTTCATTCGATATGAATGTCACTACACGCCCTGCAGCCGCTTTTTCATGTTTTCTTCCATACAATGCCCTCCCGTCGAATTTCTTCGCACAAAGTATCTGCTGCATTTGACATGTCAACAACATTTACATTATACGGAATGGTCGATTCCTCTAAAATATCCCGTAACTCGGCTATTTGTACCGAAACATCGCCTGCTAACGGTTCAATTGCCACATCGACATCTGAACTATCCTCAAATACTAGCCGAACCTGCCCCACGGGAATACTATCCTGCATCAAAACATAAATACGAACGCCATCATCTGCCAACGCCGTCTCAAACCACTTCTGATGGCTTTCCCAAGGAATAGGTTCTGTTATATCACTCTCCTATCACATTGCACAAAATGACAGAATATAGTAAACTATTACTAACATCCACTTCTATCGTTCTAGCGAGGCTAACAACTATGTTTTCAATAAAAGATATCCAGCTTCGATGCCAGACTGGCAAAATAAAATGGTCTTTACATGCATCCGAACGCCTGCGAAAGCGCAATATTAGTACCGAAGATATTCTGCACTGCCTTATGCACGGCGAAATCATAGAAGAATATCCCGACTATTGGCTAAATCCTGCGGCTTTAGTTTTTGGCTGCAAAGTTAATGGTCAAATTATTCATGTTGTAGTCGGTATGGATGATTTCATTCATATCGTTACTGCTTACTATCCAAATCTTGAAAAGTTTGAAGCCGACTTAAAGACAAGAAGGAGGTCCTAACCATGTCATGCTTCTATTGCAAAGGCGATATCGTGCCCAGCACTACAGTCTATACCGTACAGATTGACAATACCGTTATTGTAATCAAAAATGTTCCCTGCGAGGAATGTGAACAATGCGGTGAAATTGAGATTTCACATGAAGTTATGCTAAAATTAGACCACATTATCAACATCGCTAAACAACTTATGCAGGAAGTTGCGGTTATCGACTATAAATCAGCCGCATAAGCCTCAGCTAATGAGTCAGCCCATCAGCTGACTCATTTTTCTTTGCATGGATAGCAGATGCGAAGATATCATCAACTTGTTTATCGCTTTGCAAATATCTCCATTGGCATCATAATGCTGACCAGTGTGAACAATGACTTCCTCAATTTCCTCATTTCCTGCAGATTCATTATACTTTTCAATAGTTCTTGACACAACTGCAGCTTTTATAAACTGTGGCCGAGCACCTATTACTGTGACTATTTTCATGTTTTTTATCTCCACCTATTCCACTTTATCTCTATTTCAACAACAGGCGTTAGCATTCAATCCTCTTTTGGGACTCTGCTATATTATGCATAGCCTCACGTTTGTATTCATCTGAAATTTGCCTAAGGACATCCGCATATCGAGAATACCCCTTCGCCTCCACAAAATCTGCCCTTTCTTTATACTCATCAGATAGCTTCAATTCTGGCTTTCCTGATGGATCAACAAAATGTACTCCTCTTTGATTAATTATACCTAAATAATATCCTCGACGAAGCGCATCATTTTCTGGTAAATTTAATTCCTGGATAACAGAAATTGGTGGAATGTTATCAGCATCCAAAGTCGCATAAGACATTCCTGAACCAACCGTATGCATTGCAACTTCATAACGGTCATTTTCTTTACTCCACTTTTTCACCGAATTCATCCAATCTCTAAACCTATTTTCATCAAAATCACCATTCCAATTAATACCTGGAGTAACCTTATAGTGAAGCAGGACTTTAACCAGTCTATCAGCCAAACCTTTACTTAGTTCCACTTCATTGTTGTCATCTGATTTTCTTTTGTAAAACAGTTCAATCATGCTACAAAAATAATCTGGTTCAAGACTTAATCTCGTATTTAATGCATGGGGTTGCTCTCCTGAATATATATCGATGAACGGCAAATAAATAAAATCTATATCACTTCGCATTGCTAAATCAATACCATCCTGCTTTTGGAACCATCTAATTATGTTTTTTACAGCATAACTATCAATCGATTCACTGCCTATGGATTCCTCCGTCCCTGCAAGTTTTAATAAATTGTATATTTCATTTTCCTCAAAAACTGATTCGAAATCGGAACGTCCAACTATATTTACGGCTGTCACATACCGTTTGCAAGACTTAAGCTTTTCTAGAATAGTCCTAAAAAAACTATGCTCTTCCTGATCGCAACAATAAGGCATAGCCGCTTTTTCCCAATAAGCAGATTCATCAGGCAAAACTGCATCTACTATGTTTATTAATTCTTGTGATAACGGAATCTTTGACAATATATCCAAAATAAATCCTTTATCCTTGTGACACAAAGACGTGGCAAGAACGTCTGATGCCCCATGCCTATATAGAAATATTCCCAGGCAGGAAACAGTGAACTCTTTTGACAAGTCACCCGAATAACATGCATCAATTATCATTGACTGCTCCTCCACATTCAGTGAACCACCAAGTCTCCTTGCAACGTCCTCTATGCTTTTTACGGCCAGACCAAATTTTTCTGTTTCCTTATATCCATAAATATCAAATATTTCTTTTACAGCCTCACTCTTTTTAGTCTCAACCCTTTTCCAGATACTTGCATCATTCCCATTATAAATAAAACTCTTCGAACCCAAATACCACTCGCGATACTTTAATCTAATATCCTCAGGCTCCATTTTTTTGATCAAATTCAAAAGTATATTTATTTTATTATATATAACCATCCCCTGTATAGGTTTTAAAAAATCAATTTTCTCATGTAATTTTAACCAAAGATTAAAACACCGTTCTTTTGTATTACTTTCAATACAGGCATTTATGTGACTCAAATAATTATCTAATGTTTGCTCATCCATATATTCTATTTTACCAGTCAATTCGACAAGCCTTGTAACATCACTATCAGCCTCATCAACAGCCAAACTCAATAAATAATCATATTCATTTTGAACTTCCTCATCCGTAACCTGTATCTTTTCCGGTATATCCAATAACATATGCCGTGGTCCAGGATTATTCGTGGTCGTCCCCCTATATGTTGGCAATAATTGACTTAACACATCCCAAAAAACAGCTGCGTTTTCATATTTTAAGCTTAATAATGCATTCTTTCTTTTCGAGAAACCTGCAACCGTCTGTGGATACCAAGGCAATAATATGGAAACGATAGAATTTTTGGGTGTATTAGTCCAATTAGTTTTCTTATATGGCAGTGTTTCCAACAAGCCTAATATTCGTATAGAAGGAATTAAATGATCGGGGAACCATGCCAATATTTCCAAAGGCCACAACAGATAAGAAACATAATTCATTGAGCCAAACAAATCATTTTGTTGCGGGAATAAGTGCAAAATCTCTTGAGGTTGATTTTTTATTCCCTGTTCAACTACATACAAAAAAGCATCTGGATCCAACTCTGCTAAATATTGCAAACAATCTCTGAGGCTTGCCCATCTAGTCCATTCAGCATTTTCCAACAATTCTCTTACCAAAAAAGAAATAGTATTTTCAATTTTATTACGATTGCACTTCGACATATCAGGAAGAACTTTTTTCACCCAACATACACTTTTAATTAAACTATTGCGTAGTTCAACAGAATTTTCATACTCCCCTGAAGCAGACGAATAGTAATCATTTTGATGCATCACCATTTTACTTTTTTGCTGCAGAACAATTTTAGTTGCTTTGATTAATTTTTCAACAGAATCATCAAACAGCATATCTTTACACCGGACTAATAATTCTTCTTTATGAAGCACCATCCAAGTTCCATTGGTCAACTGTAAATATTCAGCGTTTTTCAAAATCATTTTCTTGGCTTTTAGTTCGAACTCTGAATAATTTAAGTCTGAGATTTTTTCAATAATCTGCCGGTCATAATCATTATCTTCCCTCCAAGCTCCAATTAAAGCGATAGTAGGAATAAAAAAATCTATCTCCATAATTGGAGAAGGAATAAACGATATTTGATTTTTGACAACGAATAATTCCCGTATATCTTTATTAATGTTATTTATGTTAATAGAAGCAGCAGACTGATTGCAGAATCCCGCATATTCTACAAGCCTTGCCCAAACGGCGCGAGCATCCATCGAAGAATTGCATTTAATTAACGAAGATGCTAATGCACGATTTATACTTTCAGCACAATCCGTATCAAACAACAATAATATAAAAGCCTTACAAAAACGCCACAATTCAGAAGGTAACGGCTCACTTCCTTTAGCGTCTATAATTATGTTTTTTATATCACAGTACATTTTACCACAATCTGAATTAGCAAAATAAGGAATACTTATTCTATCTTTAAACTCTTTTTCATCGACTGAACCAATAGCCTGCTCATGTAAAAACCTTAGCGCCTTCTGCTTATTAATGGGAATCTTTGCTGTCATCAAAGCGATTTTGTCGTTTTCTTGATCAAAATAAGCTTTACAAAAATCACTCCACGCAGCACAAATAACTTCTCGAAATGTATTATTTTTTTCAGTTGCCTCCACACTGTGTTTTATTTGGCAAAGCAATTTTCCTTCTGTATTATTCCTATATGTTAAGACTACTATATCATCAACATCATACCCTAAATGTTTGGCTTGAAAACATACTTGCTTTATTTTTTCATTCATTGCAGGGCAAAATCCATCAATCAATAGCAAAAGAAGGAACATAGCCTGTATTTGCTGCTCAAAATTTCCGCCACCATTTCCAGTGGAAAAGGGAGCACTTATTTTACTAACCAAGTTTTTCCCCATAACACTATCTCCATATGCTAATAACACAACAATAGGTTTGATAAAGCAATAGTAATACATGAGTACATAAAAGACTATATCTTTATACAAACATAAAAAGCCCGCACAGGTTACATTATATGTAAGCGGAAAATCATTCGGTGTATCCCATATATGAAAAGGACCTGACCAGCACCAGTCATGTTCAAATTTTATTTGCAGTTCTTCTGGATTTCGTTATTCCAAGGCAAGAAGTTTTTTAGTAGTTCAGGATGTATTTTGAAATTCAGATTGGGAAGATTTTCAAATAGATAGGTCAGATAACGAAATGGCTCCAAGCCATTGACCTTGCTCGTTTCCACGATGCTATAAACAGCAGCGCTGGCGGATGCGCCCTTCGGTGAGGCACTGAACAACCAATTTTTGCGGCCGATGGTAAAGTTGCGTATAGCCCGCTCGCAGATATTATTCGAAAGAGCAATGTTGCCATCCGTCAGGAAAACACTAAGCCCTTTCCGATGATTCAAGGCATAGTTTACAGCCTTCCCCAGTGCAGATTTAGGCAACACCTTAGGCTGGATTCCTTCCAGCCACACGAAGAAAGCCTCCAGCTTGTCTTTTTCAAGCCGCAGACGCTCTGCCTGCCGTTCTTCGGCAGACTTATGGGAAAGCTCCTTATCCAAGGCAAACAGTTCATTGATTTTCCGGATAGCCTGTCCGCTTACGGATTCGGCCGCGTCTCCTTGGGAAATTCCCGCCGGAATGGCATCTACAAAGTAGCGGCGGGCATGCACCCAACAAAGTGCATGTTCCTTGCAATGAATCTGCTCATAACCGGCATACCCGTCTGTTTGGAGGATGCCCTCATATCCCTCAAGGAACTTTCCGGCAAAGCCTCCGTTCCGGCCGGGATGGTATTCATAGATCCGTATTTGCCGTCCATCCTTCACGAATTCGCCATTGGTATACACCCACATGTAAGACTTGGTCTTATTCTTCCGTCCTTTTTCATTCAGTACTTGGACTGGCGTTTCGTCTGCATGGATTACCAGCTGATTCAAAAGCTCTGCGTGCATGCAATCTACCAGCGGCATAAGCCAGTCTTCTGCTGACCGGATAACCCAGTTGGCTAAAGTAGCCCGGGAAAGGGCTATGCCAATGGATTTCCATTCCTGTTCCTGCCGGTAAAGGGGCATGGAAAATTGGTATTTCTGTGTAATAACATGTGCCACACTGGACGGCGAGGCGATGGACTTTGCCAGCACCGGCTGCGGCATCTGCGGTTTTTCAATGGAAAAATGCTCTTTTTTCCGGCATTACAGGCATTGGGAGGATTCCCGGTAGAAGTCAATGACTTTTACCGTAGCAGGAATGAACTGCACCTCCGTACGAATCTTCTCCCGCCCCATGGATATGAGTTGTGTCCCGCAACGTTTGCAGATGCGCTCATCTTCCGGCAGGGTGATTACGCGTTCTTCATGCGGCACATCTTTCAGAATCTGCTCAAGATGACCTTTTTGCTTCTTGCGCCGCTGATGAGCAGGGACTTCAATGACCGGCTCAGGAGCACTGCCTTTTGCCTCGACCTCAGCTTCGTCGAAAAGATTGATCTCCTCGACCTCACCCAAAACCTTTTTTGTTTTCTCGGAGCGTGAGCCAAAAGCCAACTTTTTCAACTGAGCAATCTGTTCTTTGAGACAGATATTTTCGTTGCGGAGGTTTTCCTTCTCCAAGGTCAGCGAATCTATGCGGTTTTGCATTTCCTGTTCGCGAATGTCTGTCATGGGAAACCTCCTGATTTTTGCTTATTCCATTACACCACAAAAAGCCTGCGAAGTCAGTACTGACGTGGGCTGAGCTATCCACAGATTTGCAGATGTTATGCACAATTTGAACTTAAAAGCTGTATGTTGAAGTGCCCTTTTGTACGGCTTGGGGCTGCGAAATGGATAAGCCTTCGGTAAGCCAGCGTAGCTGCTGCTCGGAAATTTCCAGCAGATCTTCCGGCGTGTCCGGCCATTGATATTGGCCATTCTCCAAGCGCTTATAGAGCAGCAGAAATCCTGTCTCATCCCATAGCAGTCCTTTGATACGGTCTTTACGTCGGCCACAGAAAAGGAACAACGCCGGCTGATGCGGGTCTAGCTGAAATTTCGACAGTACCAACGCGGCAAGACCGTCGATGGACTTACGCATATCCGTTCGACCGCACGCCAGATAGACATGCTCTGCCGTAAGATTACGGATTAGCATACCGGGAACACATCCTTGATACAAGCGAGCGTTCTGGCAAGCAAATCTCTCGATGTTTTCTCATTGACTTCCAAGCTCACGGGACCACAGGAAAGTTTCAGCATAGATGGGAGTGTTGCGGTTTGAACTGTGGCCGTAACGGTAGCGGTTGCCAACGTAGCAAATTCAGGAGCAGGCGCATCCTTTTTGGGGATCTGAAGTGCAGAAGCCGCAAAATCTTCGCGAATTTTGCGTTGCCAATAGTAAAAGGCATTGTACTTAATATTCTGCTGGCGGCAATATTCTGCGGCAGTAAGCCCGCTGTTCTGTTGGGCAAGAATGGTCTGTTTCCAGGATGCTAAAGAATGTTGCTGCTTGAGTTGCTGGATTTGAGTCATAACAAACTCCATTCCGCCGCTGTCGCTGGCGGCACAAATAGGAATGAAAAACAAAGGTGCGACTCTCCTTTGTTTGGTATAATCTTCTTAGAGGG
>NZ_CAJODG010000002.1 GCF_905233635.1 Selenomonas sp. AE3005
ACTACAAAGTTCCAAACGAAGTTTATTATGGAGCTTTTGCCAATATTGCATGACGCGCTTAAAAATTTTCAAGGTGGTCTTGACTAGGGGACCATTATATAAGGATAATGACACTTATACAAATGCGTTATTTCTACGAGGTCTGCAAGTGGCAGAACATTACCAAGGCGGCAGAACAGCTGCATGTCTCCCAGCCGACCATCAGTGTGGCCATGCAGACGCTGGAGGCAGAAACAGGGCTGAATATCTTTCATCGGGAAGGGCGGAAAATCATCATTACCCAGGAGGGCAGCAAATTACTTGGCAAAGTCAAACACATTTTGGACCAGATTGACCAGCTGGAAGATGAAATTATGGATATGGCCCATAATCGCAATCACATCCGGCTGGCAATGCCCTTGCAGCTGGGCACACAATTTCTGCCGAAGATATTAGGCGAATTTCGCCAGCAGCACCCGGAGATTCGTCTGGACATTATCGAATCCGGCGGTATCTCTGCCCTGCATATGGTCGAAGAGGAAAAACTCGACATTGCTTTCACCAATTACGAAACAGGCTTCAGCCAAAAATTAAATTACGAGAAATTATTTGCCTGCGAATGCTGCCTGATTACGAGCAAAAATCACCCATTAGCGGCTAAAAATTTCATAACCTTTGCCGATATTATTACGGAGCCAATGGTACTTTTGGACAGCAGTTTTTTCGTCTATCACATGGTGCATGATATGTTTGCCCGGGAAAATCGTAAACCTCAGGTCGTGCATTATTCCCCATATTTACACACGATAAAAAATCTTGTCCGCACAGGAATTGGCTGCACATTTTTAACGCGGCAGGCAGTTTTAAAACAGGATGATTTGGCGGTAATTCCCATGGAAAATCCTTTTTATATAAACTCCGGCATTGTCACGAAAAAAGGCCGTCAGGTTTACGATGATGAACGGCTTTTAATAAAATATTTAAAGGAAATTACACGGAATCTTAACTCATTATATTAAAAAATAGCATATAAAAAAATATATATATTGACTTTGCGTATAAAATATTATACAATAAAGCCAAATAAGGGAGGTGAGGCCATGCACCCCAGAGTAAAGGCGTTTATCCCTGTAGCGGATATGCTGGCGGCTACATTGGGGAATGAGTGCGAGGTGGTACTGCACGATATTGCCGACCCGGAGCACAGCGTAGTCTATGTGGCTAACGGCGTGGTAACAGGCCGGGAAATCGGTCAGGGCTTTGAGCATTTTGTAAAAAATACCATAGAGCACGGTGCTGATAACGAATATGCGGCCAATGATTTTTTCCATAAAAAAGGCAAGTTAATCCGCACCTCGTCAGTGCTTATCCGTGACGATGAAGGAAATCTGGTCGGGGCAATGTGCCTTAATCTCGATATGACCCGCACCCAGCAGCAGCTGGATTATCTGCAGAACTTCCTGCCGCAGCCGAAAAATACGGCAGCGGCAGGAAAGCAGGGCAAACGGGTGGAGGAGATGGTTCTGTCCCTGATTGATAATATACTTGCCGGTACGGATGTTGCCAGCCTCAGCCGTGATGAGCGCATTGAGAAAATCCGCTTTATGGAAAGCCGGGGCATTTTCCAGCTAAAGGGCAGCATTGAGCAGGTGGCAGAACGTCTGGGCGTGAACCGGGTAACGGTTTACAGCTATTTGGACGAAGTACGGGGGAAACGCTGACGCCCGTATTTTTTTACAAGCTTCATATAAAAAAATATATATAAGATAATTTTTTATTGATGGAAAGGAAGATTAACATGAAAAATGTACAGCCGATGGACGTCAAGGCTGTGGTAGTACCGGGCAATCGCGACCATTGCGCCGAGGTGTGCCGGGAAAAGGTGGAAAAAGAGGGCATTTACTATGCCAATCATGTGTATAATCCCTTTTTCTACGAGGGGACAAAAACTTATATTTATGAAACCTATGAGCAGATGGGGCGCATCCCGGAGGATATCTTTGTCCCCTTGGGCAATGGCACGCTGTTTATCGGCATTATGAAGGGACTGGAGGAACTGCTGCACAGCGGCGTTATTGAGCACATGCCGCAGGTGGTTATCGTGCAGAGTGAAAAATGTCAGCCCTTTGTCAAGGCGATGGCAGCCGGGAAAGATGATATTGCTGTGGAACCGGTAGAGCCGACTTTGGCCGAGGGTATTGCCATAGGCGTGCCCCTGCGCAGCCGGGAGATTTTGGCATATATGAATAAATATAAGGTGCAGGGCGTGGTCATTCCTGAGGATAAGATTCTGCCGGCCAGGGAAAAGATTGCACGGCAGGGGATATATTGCGAACATACGACGGCGGCGGTCTATGCCGGGTACGAACGGTATTGTGAGGAGCATGGCAAGCCGGATGAAGCCCTTTTATCCATGTGCGGTGCCGGACTGAAATCAGACCACGGCTGATAGCTGCAGAATACAAGCGGACAGGAAATTTGCCAGTAAAGGCAGGAGATGGCGGCAGATTGTCGTAATATATTGGTATAATTAAGCAGGCGCAGTTCGTGAGACAGGGAAGTGGGGGAATGATATATGAAACGAATCGCATTGCTGGTTATGACCATAATGGTTTTCTGCAATATCGCGTGTGCCGGGCCGGCTGAAAATTTCCTGCATCGCCAACAGACAGTCGGTGTAGTAATTATTTCTTCGCCGGATTTTAAGACACAGGACTTCTATGAATACTTTTATGGTCAGCTGAGAAGTGAGACGGATACGTCATATAACATAGTCACAGGGAATGACCCGCAGAATAAATGGGTTGAGTATTGGCTGGATAAGGGATATCTGGAAGAACAGGCACCCAAGAAGGAGGATTTGCTGAAATTTGTGAATTTCAGTGGTTATGACAAAGTGATATATTTTATCGTCAAGGACCCGGTTATTGAGAAGAACACTCTGAGTGCTGGCTTGTTTTCAACGACCACACGGTCAAGAGCCTCGGTGACTGTCAATTCCTTCCTTTGCAGCAAGGATAATGTCATCAAGACCTACAGCGTGTCCAAACAGGATGATTCGACCTATAGCGATATGCGGGCAAAGATAGGCGCGCTGAAAAAATGCGCCCGGGATATCGGTAAGGAAATGAAACTGTATTTCGGTAGATAAGGTGCAAAAACTCCCCTGAGGGACAGCTGGATAAGGCTGCCGCTCAGGGGAGTTTTTAATTCAGGCTGCTTAGCGGAGTGGGCTGATATGTGTGATACGCTAAATGAGGGCTATTTTGCCGCCGGAGTCTTTAGGATAAAGGTTACGGGCATGCCTGCCTCAGAATCAAGCCATTTTTGCAAACGGAGCTGCTCTTCCTCAGAGAGGGGCGTTTGGCAGGTAATGACAGCTAAGAAGCTCTTGTAGGCCGTTTTGCCTTTTTCGTCTTCGGTGGCAACAGCGGCACCGCTGATGCCGGTAAAGGCAGGGAAGATAATCGGCGCTTTTTGCCGAATGGCGGCCAGCAGTTTTTGGTCAGCCTCAAACCGTTGATAAGCAGGTGCATAACGTATGCTCAATTCTTTGTACTTTTTGGCGGTTTCCTGCGTTTCGGCCAGAGTTGCTCCGCCAACGGAATTCCATTGGCTGTCAATCAGATTTTTGACATCTTCGGCGCGTACTGTATCGGACATATCGTTCTGGACAATACGCAGGTTCCAGTCGGCAAAGTGGGAGTAGGTATGGAGATTTTTTTCTAGTTCTGTTTGTTCGTCAGCTGTAATAGTGCGTCCGATAATGGTTAAATCCAGTATTTTTTCCTGCGGTGCAATGTGGTAGGCAATAACTTGTGGATTGCCCTGAGAAAAATTATTTTCAATATAAGCGTTTACCTGCACCTGTTCCAGATTGGTGCGGATGCTTTGGTAAGCCATATACATACTGGGCAGAATGATTATAATGCCCAGCAGGGAAAGAAGATAACGCTGGCGGCGGAAAACTGTTTCCGATACATAGGCTTTAGCCGGAACATTGATGAATTTCAGTACGATAAAGGTTGTCAGACAGATGAAAAAGCTGTTGATAAAGAACAGATAAAGTGCGCCGGCAAAAAATTTGAGCGAACTTGTCGCTATGCCATAGCCTGCAGTGCAAAGCGGCGGCATCAGGGCGGTGGCGATGGCCACGCCGGGAATTACATTGCTTTTTTCAATGCGGGTGCTGCCGATGATACCGGCTAGTCCGCCGAAAATAGCGATAAGCACATCCCAGATGGTCGGCTCTGTACGGGCAAGGAGTTCAGATGATGCCGTATCAATGGGCGACAGGGAAAAATAAAGTGCCGAGGTTAGGATGGATAATGTAACCTGAAACAGTAGTTTCAGAAAAGATTCTTTGACATAGGCGCTGTCGTAGGTTGCCATGCCGTAGCCTATGGACATGATTACTCCCATGAGGGGAGAAATGAGCATAGCTCCGATGATAACGGCGGTACTATTCATATTGAGACCGATGGAAGCAATGAAAATGGCGAGTATCAATATGCACATATTCGTGCCTTTGAGTGTACCGCCGCTGTAAATGCGTTCGGCGATTTCCTTCAGGGGGGCGCGGTCTTTTTCCAGATTGAAAATATCGCCTAAGATGGCGCGGAGCGTATCCATGGCAATCCTCCTTTGCAAGCGTGGTGACATGACTCATATTCCTGTTTCCTTATTTCGCTCACCAGACATTATTTACCTGCTTGCAAAAACAAGGAGAAATAATACTAATAAAAATTAAATTGTACTCAAAATTGCTGTGTATAGGGAAACATGGTATAATTTTATGAAGAGTAATAAGGGCGTGAAACTACGGCTTTGGGCTATGTGTGCAGTTTCGGCGGTTTTACAACGCTTGTTTCTTATATGTATCCGCTTTTGGGTTATATGGGGATTTTACTGCTGATAGTGCTGACGGTGGCATGGATTCAGGAAAGAGAGAATATTATCCGGGAAAAATTCCTGCGCCGCAAGATGATAAGATTACTGTTTCGTAAGTATGATGATGACTACGAATTTACGGAAAAAAATAAAAAGGATTTCCAAAAACTCAGTGAAATGTCCGCTGCCGATACGAAAGGCATTCAACAGGATAAAACGAGGCAAGAAAATGTCCACCACCTCAGCAGGTGGGGGCACGAATACCAAAACAGGCGGCGAGCATATCTCCCACCTCGTTGAAACGCCAAGAGGAAGTTTTGCCTATGGCAAAACTGGAACAACGGCGTTATAATGGAGAATACCGATGATTTGCAGGCTTTTGCCAAGGAAAATCTGTCACTGGAAGGTTCGCCGCTGAAAAAAGAAGAAAAAAGTAAATAAATTAAAAAACGGGGCTGCAAAAGCTCCGTTTTTTGTTTTAGGCGGTTTGACCGTGATATTCTACCGTGCGTATTTCCTTGATTTTGTTCTGTTCATTTACCATGACGACTTTAGGTTTATGGGCGCGACCTTCTTCCTCGGTGAACAGGGCATAGGCCATGATGATGACGATATCGCCCGGCTGGGCAAGTCTGGCGGCTGCGCCGTTAAGGCAGATGACGCCGGAGCCACGGGGGCCGGGAATGGTGTAGGTTTCCAGGCGTGCGCCGTTGTTATTATCGACGACCTGTACCCGTTCATTGGGCAGAATGCTGGCTTTTTCCATGAGTTCTTCATCGATAGTGATGCTGCCCATGTAGGCCAGATTGGCCTCCGTAACGGTGGCGCAGTGGATTTTTCCTTTGAGCATATTTAGGAGCATTGTTGATGTGTCCTTTCTTACTAGTAACTCAGGCTGTGAGTATTACGTTATCAATCAGGCGCGTCTTGCCGATTCTTACGGCAATGGCCAGCAGCGTGTCTTCGCTGACTTTGGTCAGCGGTTTGAGGGACGGATAGGCGTAGGCTTTTACATAGTCAATGCTGGCCATAGGTTCTTTATTCAGTTCACATTTGACGATGTTTTCCAGGGCCGCTATATCTTTTTCCCCTTGCGTATAGGCGGCTTTAGCCTGCTGCAGGCTCCGGGAGAGGACGAGAGCAGCAGTTTTTTCTTCAGCGGACAGGTAGCTGTTGCGTGAGCTGCGGGCGAGGCCGCTTTCTTCCCGGGCAATGGGTACCATGTTGATGTGTACGTTGATGTTTAGGTCGTCGACAAAGCGGCGGATAACCGTTACCTGCTGGGCGTCTTTCTGGCCAAAGAAGGCCTCGTCAGCGCGCGCCAGATTGATGAGTTTTGTTACGACCGTAGCAACGCCGCGGAAATGGCCGGGGCGCTGGGCACCGCAGAGTTTGTGCGTGATATCCCCATCTACGTTGACATAGGTGCAGTAGCCTTCCGGGTACATCTCAGCCGGTTCCGGATGGAACACGGCATCAATATTGACACTTTCTAATTTTTCACAGTCAGCGGCAAACTGACGGGGATAGGCGTCATAATCCTCGTTGGGGCCAAACTGGGTGGGATTGACGAATACCGAGGCGATGACGATATCGCATTTTTCTTTGGCCGCACGCATCAGCGTCAAATGGCCTTCATGCAGGGCACCCATGGTGGGCACGAGGCCGATGGTTTTGCCCTGGGCTTTTGCCTGAGCGGCATATTTTTTTATTTCGGCAATGGTGGTTAAAATTTCCATGATGTCCTCCTTTATTCGATGCAGGCGTTCATTTCGCTTTTCTGTTCGTCACGGCGTACGCAGAAGTTGGCCACGAGGGAGCCGGAGACATTGTGCCAGACGCTGAAGATGGCACCGGGCAGCGCTGCGGCCGGGTTAAAGTACATAACAGCCAGGCTGGCCGCCATACCGGAGTTCTGCATGCCGACTTCAATGGCCACTGTCCGCGCCTTGCGGCTGTCCAGCTGCAGGAGTCTGGCAGCCATAAAGCCCAGCGCCAGACCAAAGGCGTTGTGCAGAATGACGATGGCAGCCATGGTCAGACCGACGGCAGCCAGTTTGCTGGCGGAAAGCGCCACCACACAGCCGACCAGCAGTACGATGCAGACTACTGACACCAGCGGCATGGCCGGCATGATTTTCTGTGCCGTGTCAGCCATGAAGTGGTGAACCAGCAGGCCGAGAATTACCGGAGCCAGTACCATCTGGGCAATGGAAATCATCATGGCAGTGAAGGAGATATCAATCCAGGCGCCGGCGAGGAAATAGGTAAGGGCCGGCGTTACGATAGGAGCCAGCAGCGTGGTGGTCATCGTCATGGAGACGGAGAGCGCCACATCACCGCGGGCCAGATAGGCGATAACATTGGACGCCGTACCGCCAGGGCAGGTGCCTACGAGGATAACGCCGATAGCCAGTTCCGGCGGCAGGGCAAAGGCCTTGACCAGTCCTAAAGCCACCAATGGCATGATGATGAACTGGGCACCGACACCGATAGCCACTTCTTTGGGGTGCTGTAATACCCGTTTAAAGTCCTCGACTTTGAGCGTCATGCCCATACCGAACATGACAATGCCCAGCATCCAGGACACATAAGGCCCTACCCAGGTCAGCGTTTCCGGGCGCCAGGCACCCAGAATGCCGATAGCGATTACGAGCAGCGCGAGATTGTCGACAAGTTTTTTGATGATTTTTTGCACAAAAAAACCTCCTTAAAAAGATGAAAAAGTATTTTTGGCAAAAGAAAAAGCGCATCTTTCAGCAGACAGCCAAAAGATACGCACCTTTACTGATTACGAGCAGGGCACCATAAAAAGCCGCAGAATATCCGTAACTGCCGTCTTGGTTCAGTTGAATCCAAGCGGACACAGGATTTGCGCTAACGATTAGTCCCATTCATAAAAGTATGACTCACAGCAATGATGTCATCTTTTGCCATGAGCCATATTTTACCACTTATATGTTGATTGGTAAATAGAACTTATTTCTTTTTCCCCTTCTGGAATTCGTCCAGAATCATACGTTTGGCGATTTTGCCTGTAGAGGTACGGGGGAGTTTTTCCATGAGGTGGAATTCCCGGGGGATTTTGTAGAGAGCCAGATTGGCCTGCAGGAACTTTTTGAGTTCCCGGACGTTGATATCTTTGCCGTCATGGGTGCTGTAGAAGCAGGCGCCGGCCTGTCCGCGCAGTTTGTCCTCAATGCCGATGACAGCGGCTTCAAAGATGCCGGGGAACTGGTAGACAAGCTCCTCAACTTCGCGTGGGTAGATGTTTTCACCCATGCTGATAATCATGTCCTTAATGCGGTCGACGATGTAGATGTAGCCCTCTTCGTCAGCTCTGGCCACGTCGCCGGTATGGAACCAGCCGCCGCGCATGGCGTCCTGGGTCACATCGGGCAGGTTCCAGTAGCCCAGCATGATGTTTTCGCCCTTGACGATAAGCTCGCCGGCCTCACCCTGCGGTACAGAATTGCCTTCGGCATCAATGAGCTTCCACTCAATGCCCGGCACAATCTTGCCACAGGAGCCCACAATGGGCTTTTCGGGCGGATTCATGGTGACAACCGGAGAGGTTTCGGACAGGCCGTAGCCTTCGCAGATATCTACGCCGAATTTCTTGATGAAGTCCTGCTGAATCTGCAGGGGCAGGGTAGTACCGCCGCTGACTACGAGGCGCAGGGTTTTCATGTCCTCGGTGGTGGCCAGCTTGGTCAGCAGGCTGCAGATAGAGGGCACGATGTAGAGGTCAGTGACCTTTTCTTCACGGATTACAGCGATGGTTTCCTTCGGCGTGAAGGAATCGAGAATTACCACCGTAGCGCCGCAGAAAAAGGAATAGAGCGCAGAACACGTCCAGCCGAAGGCATGGTACATGGGCAGTACGCAGAGGACGTTGTGCTCGGCCTTACAGCCCATGCCGTTGTCACGCATCTGCTCGCAGTTGGCCACGAGGTTGCGATGGGACAGCACTGCGCCCTTGGGATTGCCCGTAGTGCCGGAGGTGTAGATGGTGGCGCAGGGTTTTTGCTCGTCAAAGTCAGCGCGCAGCGCCGGAGCCTCGGCCAGTTTTTTGGAATCCTTGGCCATGGTCTTGATGTCGTACTGGGTGACCTTCAAATCACAGCGCAGGGCGGCCAAAGCATCCACCAGATTCAAGGGCTGGTAGGTCAGCAGGACGCGAATCCCGGAGTCCTTGATGATGTAGGCGATTTCGCGGTTGCTGAGCTGGAAGTTGATGGGTACAGCGATAGCGCCCAAAGACGTAGCTCCCATGTAGGCAAAGACGAAATCGGCGCTGTTGCGGGAGAAGATACCCACGCGGTCGCCCTCGCGCACGCCTGCGTTATAAAGCCGGTTGCGGCAGTGGCGGACAGCTTCCTGCGTTTCTTTATAGGTAAAGCGGCGCTCATGGTCCACAATGGCCATAGCCTCAGGTTTTCCCTGTAAAATCAATTCATGAACAAACATGATGTTACCTCTTTCTTTTTTATAAACTATAGGTTAGCTCATACAAGACAAATTTTATACCAGGTCATAAAAAATGTAAAGAGGTTTTTCATTTTGCGCTATTGATTTGCCAGACGGTAAATCTCGATAGCCGTCTGCTTGTCGATGGGATGAAAATTGGCTACAACTTTTGTACCGCCAGCGGTGCAGGAATCGGCCAGGGCCTCAAGGACCTCTTCGCTCTGTACGCCGATGCCCAGTTCCGTAAAGTTGGTGGGCATGCCGATTTCCTTAAAGTAGGCTACGGTTTTCTCAATACTGGCCTGGGCGCGTTCTTCTTCCGTCCCTGCCGTAATGCCCCAGATTTTTTCGGCAAACTGGGCAAAACGGGGAATATCGTCGCGGTAGACGTAGTTTGCCCAGGCACCCCAGACAGAGGTCAGGCTGGCACCGTGGGTTACATCGAAACGGCCGGAAAGCTCATGGCCGAGCTTATGGCAGGCAAAATCCTTGCAGCGTCCCAGCTCGGTCAGGCCGCAATGGGATACGCTGCCGGCCCACATGATTTCACTCATGGCATCGTAGTCCGTCTGGTCTTTGATGGCCCGATGGGAGCAGTCAATGACGGTTTTGAGCAGGGCTTCGGCTATTCTGTCGGTCAGTGCATTTTCGGCCTTGACGCTGGTGAAATAACGTTCCAGCGTGTGCATGATGATATCGGATATACCGCAGACAAGCTGCTTTTTCGGTACGGTAAAGGTCAGCTCAGGATTCATAAAGGCCACGGCAGGACGGTTGAAGGGGGTGTTGAAGCCGGCTTTTTTGCCGGTCTCCTCATTGGTGATGACCGCCGAATCGCTGGTCTCGCTGCCGGCGGCGGACAGGGTCAGTACAGCGCCTACGGGCAGGCTTTGGGTGAGCGTTACCGTGCCATTCCAAAACGACCATACGTCAACGTCGGGATTTGCGGTGCCATGAGCTACGGCTTTGGCTGTGTCAATGACGCTGCCGCCGCCGACGGCCAGAATAAAGTCAGCCTTAAAGGCGATGGCCTCACTGACGGCTTCCCGTACCCAGGAAAGGCGGGGATTGGGCTGGACACCGCCGCGCGCGGTGGTAAATATCCCGGCCTTTTGCAGCTGCGCTTCAATTTTGGGCAGCAGGCCGCTTTTTACCACACTGCCGCCGCCGTAGACGATGAATACCCGGTGGGCGTTATAAGCGGCGAGTTTTTCGGCGGCCTTATCTTCTGCACCCCGGCCAAAGACGATTTCTGTGGGCACTTTAAAGTTAAATGACTGCATGCTTTTCCCTCCATAAAATTATCTTTTATTACATCATAGTGCATGTATTAGCCATTAGTTGTGATTTTCCTGCCAAGGACGCCGGGAAAAATCAGCGCAGGACTTTGGGGGCTGGTGGAGAATACAGGGAATAAAGGGGGGATAGGGAATGCATATACGCGGCTTGATAGTACTGGCACTGGCCTTGGGGCTGGAATTTGCCTTGACAGGTGTGACAACGGCCAGACATATGCATCTGCAGCAGCTGCGCGAACAACAGCAGCAAGCGCAGGCAAGGGTGGCCAAAGGGCTGGCCGGCGTGCAGCTGATGAGCCCCTGGCCGGTGACGACACACGATTCCGGCGGCGTTTTGCTGCTTTCTGACAGTCCGGAATATGTGGGTGAGTATGGAATCTTGTATAGTGATGTGATACGGGGCGAGGCTCGGATTTTTTATTATCATGTTAATGTGACGGACAGACCGGGAAAGCTGGCTGTGGTTCTGGAGAATCTGGGAACACGGCGCACGCAGGTAAGCGTGGATCGTTCAGCTATGCCGGAGCCAAGTGCCAATTATTTTCACGTAGGCAAGGAAACACAAATCGGTTATATGCGCATACCTCAGCCCGTGGGAAAAATTCCCTTGGAGGCCGGCAGCCGAAATTTACTGAATCCCCTGATGGGCGTGGAATTGCTGGAGCCTAAGGAACTGGCTTTAGGTATGTATGACATTTCTGCCACGGAACCAGTCAGGGTGACGGTGGTATTTTGTCCTGCGCCGGGTAATCCTGTGGACTTTGTGCAGCGCGCCCGGGTTTTACCTAAAGATGAAGTGGCTCTGCGCGGCACATTTAAGGGAATGAACCGCACGCTCCGTGCCTGGCATAGTTATGAACCGGAGCGTGATGGCACGGTGTATATTCCTATTGGCGACGATTATTATGACATCTATAAGCAGGGTATCGATGCCACTGATGGCAGCCGCGTGATAAATTATGGCAATTATGGTGTGCTGTATCGTCTGGAACTGCCGACTATAGGCAGTCAGCCGGTAAAAGTCATGCTGACCCCCTTGGGCGGCCCTTATGCCGGAGCGGTAAGAGTGGAGGCTGGACGGCGGGAAAGCCGTGTGGTACACACCCCGGCCGGGCGATTATACTTTGGCACCGACACCCCAGGGGACTTGGTGCCGCACACAGGTAAAAATGCTGTGCTGACCAGGGATTTTGAACTGGCGCTTATCGGCCGGTTTAAACCATATCGCTATTTTGCGCTGGAATACTCCCCCCCGGGGGCCTCCAATCTGCCGATACTCCTGATTATGGCACCAGGGGACCGCTGAGTAAATTGCAGTTTGACAGTCAGTGCCTGCTTACTTTTATTTGTTACAGCTCAGTCGGGTGGAGGTGGTAATACTTTTCGCTGTTCCACTAAATGTCCCACCAACAGACGACAGCACTTTTTAGTAACCTTGCGCCGGGCAGGCCAGCGGCGCGATTATTCATCATAGTATCCAGTGACTAATGTTTGTGGGCCAGTCCTCACTGCGTTCGGACAGTCGTTCCACTGCGAAAAGCATCACCACCTCCGCCCTAAGCGACGTCCGTGTAAAATGATTCTTTCGCAGTGACAGGGAGCAAGTACATCGATGTTCTGGTAACGGGAGCAACGAGTTCGTGGCAATAGTATGTGCCGTTGCTGGGGGCGAACGGGGGAGTGATTTTTATGTGGGGAGCGACTGCCTGAGCGCAGCGAAGGCCGGCACACTGTTGGGCTCAGCTAAGCATACACGCTGAAAGGAGCGCCGTTGGCCCGCCCGGCGCAGGTTACTGGACACCACTATTTAGCGAGGTGTGTCGTTTAGCGGAGGCAGAAAAATTACTCCCCCGTGAACCCCTTGCACGTATTAACGGGATAGTTTTTAGTATGGACGAGCCTGCAATTAGCAAAAAAACGATGTGACAAAATGCCAAGGCATTTTCACATCGTTTTTTGCATTAAAGCCAGCAATATCATTTTCTACTTAGTCAGGCTGGCATATTCAGCTTTTAACCATTTTAAGCGGTCCTGTTCTCGTTCAATGGCATGCTTTAAAATACAGGCATGGCCGTAGTGCTGTGCTTGTTCGGCCTCATTGTGAAAGAGCAGCTGCCAGCGATTTTGCAGATAAAGACATTTTTCTTCGTGACGGGCAATTTCCTCGCGAAAAAGTTTGCGCACCAGAGGCGATTCCCGGTCATTAAGCAAAAAGAGTTTCATGGTGAACTCGTCCCGGGTGGGGAGCAGGGGATTTAATGGCTTATGCAGCCAGTCGCTGACCAATTCTTCCCCGGCAGCGGTGAGGGTATAGACCTTTTTTTCCAGTTTTTTGCCCACCAGTACCGTATGATATTCAATCAGACCATCGGTTTCCATTTTTCGCAGCTCCGGATAAATCTGGCTGTGGTTGGAATGCCAAAAATCTCCCAGTTCTCCTTCAAACATTTTCTTTATATCACAGCCGGCCAAATCCTGTTGAGCCAGCAGACCTAATATTATATAGCGCAATACGCTTTTCTGTGCCATGTTTCCTTTTCATTCCTTCATTCGTCATAATCAGCTTAATAAGTATAGCATAAAACAGCGAAAAGGACATAACAGGATACAAAAAACCGGACGCATGAGCAGTACGTCCGGTTTTTTGCTGTGTATTATATTTTAGGAGAGCTTTAACGAAAGCCTGAATATAATATAGCATAACTGAGAATGAAAATCAATAGTATTTTTACAACTTTACAAAAAAATTATTTGCGGACGCTTACCCGGTCAATTTCCTGGCCATCAGGCAGGAAACAGGCTACTGTCAGCTGGTCGGGCGTGACTTCGAGCGTAAGGTAGTTGTCAGTTTCCGGCTGGGGGGCGGTGACTTTGTCATAAGCATGGTCAATCCACAGGCCGGGATAACGGACATTGCCGGCTACCCCTGTGAGGATATACAGCGGCCCCTTGTCACTGGGGGACAGATTATAGAGATGGCCGCGGTTGCGGTAGGTATGCAGGTGAGCAGTAAAAACGATGTCAATGCCCAGCTCATCAAATATGGGCATAAAGGTCTGTCCTAAATCGGAAAGTCCTTCCTTGCGTTCCGGGCGGCCGTGGATGCGGTACTGCAGCACATCTTTGTGAACCAGCAGGATTTTCCATTTGGCCTTGGATTTTTGCACGTCCTCCCGAAGCCATGGTATTTGTTCTTCCATAAGTCCCTGCTTGAAGTCATTTATTTCATCCCACTGGCTGTTGAGGACGATGAAGTGGACATCGCCGTAGTCAAAGGAATAATAGTAGCGTTCAAAGTTCTGGCTGTTGTTTGCCGGCGTGTGGAAATAATTCAGATAGGCCTCGGGGAGGCGAACCTTCCAGTCTTTATTGTAGGTTTCGTGATTGCCCATCAAAGGGATAAAGGGAATATTTTCTTTCATGCCGTTTACGGCGTTGAACCAGGCATGCCATTGCGTGCTGTCCTCGCCGTTATCGACAATATCGCCCATGTTGATAAAAGCGCAGGCGTCAGGATTGCGCTGCCAGGCGCTTTGGGCTGTTTTTTCCCAGTCGCTGTAATCGCTGGACTGGGAGTCGGGGAACACAAGCATCTTATAAGAGGCAGCACCTTCCTGCGGCGTGGCCAAGGGGTGCCAGTCGCCGGCGCCCTGTTTACAGGTTACACGGTATTCATATTTCTGGCCAGGCTTTAGGCCGGTGAGCAGGGCATCATATTGGCAATTTTCCGTGCCATCATCGGTAAAAAAGGCTTGGGCGGCGGTTACGGTATGACTGTCGCTGCTGTCTTTGGCCCGGTATTCGATACCGGGATTTTCCAGCGGGGTGTCAGACTGCCACATAATGCGGCGGCTGTTGGCTGCATTGGCTGTAATCAGCTGCCGCAGATACATGGCCTGCAGGTCACCGGTCAGGGCCATGGCGCTGTTTTTGGCGCTGCGGAAAAAACTGGTCTGGGGCAGGAAACAGCCGGCGGCTGCCAGGACACCCAGGCCGGCAGCACCTTTGATAAAGGAACGGCGTGACAGCCGTGATTTTGTATTTTGTTTATTGGTCATATATATCTCCTTACAATAAAAAGCGTAACGTGATATCTCATTTTAGTACTTGGAGTGCCCTCCAAGTCAAGAAAAATTATCATATAGAGATATATTTATAACGCCGTTGTTCCAGTTTTGCCATAGGCAAAACTTCCTCTTGGCGTTTCAACGAGGCGGGAGATATGCTCGCCGCCTGTTTTGGTATTCCTGAGGTGGGGGACATTTTCTTGCCTCGTTATATTTGTGTCCTGCTGTTAGATATATGTTCATGAATGGTGGTTTTTGTTGACACTTTATCTGGGCTTTGCTATTATAAGAAAGGGAAACTAAAGATCTTTCTCCAAACTCAAAATGAGGCTGAAGTCCACATGTGGTGGGGCAGTCAATTTGAGTTTTTTTATCGTGTTTTCACTTCCGCGGTGCAGAGACGCCGCAAAGAATTAGGAGGAATTCACTAATGATTGAACGTTACACCAACCCCGAGATGGGGCACTTGTGGTCCATCGAGAACGAATGGCAGCAGATTCTGAATGTAGAGCTGGCTGCCTGCGACGCTATGGCGGAATTGGGTGAGATTCCGGCAGAGGCGGCGAAGAACATTCGCGCCAAGGCCAAATTTGATGTGCAGCGCATCAAGGAAATCGAATCTGTGACCCATCATGACATTATCGCTTTTCTGACCAACGTCGCGGAAAATGTTGGTGAAGATTCCAAATACGTCCACAAGGGCCTGACTTCCAGCGATGTGAAGGATACTGCATATTGCATGATGATGAGGGATGCCGCAGACATTATTCTGGATGACTTGCGTAAGTTCCGCGAAGTGCTGCGCCGCCGCGCGGTGGAGTTCAAGCATACGCCCTGCATCGGCCGTACTCACGGCATTCATGCTGAGCCGATGACCTTTGGTCTCAAAATGGCTCTGTGGAGCGCGGAGATTGAACGCGATATTGACCGTGTGGAACATGCCAAAAAGACCGTTTCCGTCTGCAAGCTCTCCGGCGCAGTTGGTACATACTCCAATATTGACCCGGAAATCGAGCAGCGCGTGGCAAAGAAGCTGAATCTCACGCCGGTGCCGCTGGCAACGCAGGTCATTCAGCGTGACCGCCATGCGGAGTTTGTGACGACGCTGGCTATCGTGTCGAGCACCTTGGAGAAAATCGCTACGGAAGTCCGCAACCTCCAGCGCACGGATATCCGCGAAGCGGAAGAATATTTCTCCCCGGGCCAGAAGGGGTCTTCGGCTATGCCGCATAAGCGCAACCCCATCAACTGTGAACGTATTTCCGGTATGGCACGCCTGGTACGCGGCAACGCTGTAGCAGCTTTGGAGGATATCACCCTCTGGCATGAGCGCGATATTTCCCATTCTTCCGTAGAACGTGTTATCCTGCCGGACAGCACCATCAACGTGGATTACTGCACGCGCAAGCTTACGAATATCATCGACAAGCTGCTGGTTTACCCGGACAAGATGCTCCACGATATGGAACGTACGGGCGGTCTTATCTACAGCCAGCGCATTATGCTGTCCGTAGTCAGCAAGGGTGTACTGCGTGAAGATGCCTACAAGTGGGTACAGCGCAACGCCATGAAACGCTGGATGGAAGGACAGGACTTCCGCACCAGCGTAGAAAATGACCCGGATATTACGAAGTACCTGACCAAGGAAGAAATCGATGATTGTTTCGATTATAAATACTTCCTGCGTCATGTAGATATGATTTTTGAGCGTTTTGGCCTTTGAGACGGTAAGCAAAGGCTTTTAAGGAGAGAAATAATATGTCAACAGTAGTAGTTACAGGCACCCAGTGGGGCGATGAAGGCAAGGGCAAAATCGTAGACTATCTGGCTCAGCAGGCTGATACGGTAGTCCGTTTTCAGGGCGGCAGCAATGCCGGTCATACTGTAGTGGTAGATGGCGAGGCCTATAAGCTGCGTCTGATGCCCTCGGGGATTTTGTTCAAGGGTTCCCATTGTGTTGTTGGTAACGGTGTGGCTTTTGACCCGATGGTTATGCTGGAGGAAATGGACGGCCTGGCTGAACGCGGTATTGACCTGTCCGGCATCCGTATTTCCAACCGTGCCCATGTAGTTCTGCCGTATCATCGTCTGATGGACGGTATTGGCGATGAGGCACGTGGCGACAATAAAATCGGCACCACTAAGCGCGGTATCGGCCCCTGCTATATGGACCGTGACAACCGCATTGGTATCCGCGTCTGCGATATGATGGACGAGGAAGAATTTGCCAAACGCCTCAAGGAAAACCTGGAAATCAAGAATAAGGAACTGAAACTGCTCTACGACCATGAGCCGCTGTCCTATGATGAAATCCTTAAGGAATATATGGGCTATGCCGAACGTCTGCGTCCCTATGTTTGCGACACCATTGCCCTGCTGAACGAGGAAATCAAGGCAGGCCGCAAGATTCTCTTTGAGGGTGCGCAGGCGACCATGCTAGATATCGACTATGGTACGTATCCGTATGTTACGGCATCCCATCCGATTTCCGGCGGTGTAGCCGTTGGTGCCGGTGTAGCGCCCAACAAGATTGACAAGGTTGTGGGTATCGTCAAGGCCTACTGCACCCGTGTCGGTGAAGGCCCCTTCCCCACGGAACAGCTCAACGCCATCGGCGAAAAAATCCGCGAAGAAGGCCATGAGTATGGTGTAGTTACGGGACGTCCCCGCCGTACGGGCTGGCTTGATGCCTGCGTAGTACGTTATGCCGGTCTTATCTCCGGTATCGACTATATGGCTGTAACGCGTCTCGATATTCTCGATAAATTCGAAGAAATCAAGATGTGCGTAGCCTACAAGTACAAGGGCGAAATCCTCAATGAAATCCCGGCCAGCCTTAAAGTTCTGGCTGAGGTTGAACCGGTATACGAAACCTTTGCGGGCTGGAACACGGACATCAGCAAGATTCGCAAGTACGAAGACCTGCCGGAAAACGCCAAGAAATACTTAGAGCGTATGGCAGAAGTAACCGGCATCAAGCTCGGTATCGTCTCCGTAGGCCCGAATCGTGATGAAACTATCGTACTGGCTAAAGATATATTCTAAGGTTATTTATTCCCATTCCATGATGGCGGCGATCTTGTCTTTGAGATACGCCGCTACTTTTATATGCCCCAGTATATTGGGATGGGTGCGCCCATCGGTATAGTCCTCGGGGGCGAGGAGCGGCGTTTTGTCGTTAAGCGGTACAAAATATATTTTGCTATCATGCTGCGCCTGTACACTGTCGGCTATCCAGGCGCGAATTTCTTTGGGCAGATGGGAAGGCAGCGGCTCCAGACAAATTATTCTGGCCTGGGGATTCATCTGCCGGATTTTCTGGAGCAGGGCATTGTAGGCAGTGCAAAATTCTGTTTTTGTTGGTTGGCGATGCGGATCGCTGAAGTCATTTGTCCCCAGAGCCACGATTACGGCATCTACGGGGAAATTACGGCTGTCCCATTCATGATTGGCCTTGCTGATGGCAGTGTGAAAGAAAGTCCAGCCATAGCGGTCAATGGCGAGGGGCTTATCGCTGGGCCAGGGGTCAGCGTAGTTATGCACCACGCCACCGCCGGATTTTGCTACCACGCTCCAATCTGCATCTAAAAGACGGCTGAGCAGCGGAGCATAAGACATATTGCCATCTTCGGAAACATAATAATTCGAGCCGTTATAGGGCATTAAATTTATGGCTCCGGCGGTAATGGAATCACCCACGAATTCCAGCCGTCTCTTTTTGTTTGCAGGCGGTGCGACAAATTTGCCGCTCTGCTCCAAAATGAAGCCTTTGAACTCGCTGATGCCTGCCTGACCTTCGGTGGAGCGGACAAGGGTCACGAGGTGTTCCTTATCCTTGTCCAAGTCTTTGCCTAAGGTAAGAGGGCTGCTGCCTTTTACTTCCAAACGCTGAAAGGCTCTGCCGTCTATGCTGTACTCCCAGAACACTCCCTTGCCGGTTAAGTCTGCTCGCAGGTAACTGCTGCCGGTAAATTTAGCGCGAATATAGGTCGCGCCCTGTCCGGTCAGGGCTGTCTTATCCTTCATTTCCCAACGTCCATAATACCGGATAAAAGGCGAATCAGCAGCAAGGTGCATTGCTTCGCCAAAGGCACATTCTGCCCCCGTAAGAATCAGGGACACATAAAAAATAGCTATCAGCGGTAAAGAAAATTTTTTGAACATAATATCACCTCTGGTCAGAATGTTCATCATAAACGGTAGAAAACAACGTTGCTTATCGGTTGATGATGATTTTGCTCCTTGCCATAATGATACTATATAAAACAAAATATGTATATAATTTATACGGAAGGGCGGCTAAGTATGTTGGCTAACAAACTGGGGATAAAATGCAATAAAGAGCAATAAAGAAATTGACAAAAACGGACGTGGATGTTATATTTAAGGTGTAAATGTGCTCGAACACAAATTGTTGTGCAGCTGAGACAGGCGGCGGTGGCGCTATATCGCCCTCCGTCTGTAGTTATGATGGTTAAGCTGTTTCCAAATGATTGGGGGGCTATTGATGGAGCTTATGAAGAATGCAGCCAGCATTGAAAACGGTGAAACGGCTCTGGGGATAGAGCTGGGGTCAACGCGAATCAAAGCTGTGCTCGTAAACAGAGATTGCGAAACACTGGCGTCGGCCAGTTACGAATGGGAAAATCAGCTGGTGGACGGCATCTGGACGTATGACCTCGACCGCGCCTGGACGGGAATACAGACGTGTTTTGCGCAGGTGGCGGCCGATGTGCACAGCCGCTATCATACAGCCTTGACGAAAATTGGTTCTATCGGTGTCAGTGCCATGATGCATGGCTACCTGCCCTTTGACAAGGACGGCAGGCAGCTGGCAGGGTTCCGCACCTGGCGCAACAATATAACCGGTGAGGCGGCAGAGGCGCTGACGCAGGAGTTTTCCTTCAATATTCCCCAGCGCTGGAGTATTGCTCATCTCTATCAGGCTATTCTGAATGGCGAGGAGCATGTGGGCAGAATTCATTTTCTGACGACGCTGGCTGGCTATATTCATTGGAAATTGTCGGGGGAAAAGATTCTGGGGATAGGCGATGCCTCCGGCATGTTTCCGATTGACAGTGCGACGGGTGACTATGATGCAGTGATGCTGGAGAAGTTTGCTCAGCTGGCTAAGGTGCAGCCCTACAGCTGGAATCTCAAAGATATTCTGCCGCAGGTACGTAAGGCCGGTGAATCGGCCGGTGTTTTGACCGCAGAGGGTGCTAAGCTCCTTGACCCGTCAGGCAGCCTGGAAGGCGGCAGCCTGATGGCACCGCCGGAAGGTGATGCTGGCACAGGCATGGTCGGCACCAACAGCGTGCGCCAACGCACAGGTAATATTTCTGTGGGAACGTCTGCTTTTTCGATGAATGTCCTCGATAAGCCGCTTAAAGCCGTACATCGGGATATCGATATGGTGACAACCCCGGACGGTGCTCCTGTAGCCATGGTGCATACGAACAATTGTTCGTCAGACCTCAATGCCTGGGTGTCGTTGTTCGGTGAGTTTGCTGATGTCATGGGGCACAGCCTCAAACCGGATAAATTATATGGCCTGCTGTTCAATCAGACGCGGCTGGCCGATAAGGATGCCGGCGGCCTGTTGAATTACAGCTGCCTGTCCGGCGAGAATATCACCCGGGTGGAGCAGGGACGGCCACTGTTCCTGCGGACGCCGCATAGCCGTATGAATCTGGCCAATTTCATGCTGGCGCAGTTATACGCGTCTTTTGCACCGCTTAAAATAGGCATGGACATTCTCGTGCGCGAGGAAGGTGTAAAGACCGATGTGATGATTGCGCAGGGCGGTTTGTTCCAGACACCGGTTATTGGCCAGCAGGTTTTGGCTGATGCGTTGAACATTCCCATTACGGTTATGAAAACTGCCGGTGAGGGCGGCCCGTGGGGCATGGCGGTGCTGGCGGTGTTTGCCAAGTGGGGCGCAGCTGAAGAGTCGTTGCCAGACTTCCTTGATAAGCATGTATTCTGTCAGCCCGAGAGTACAACTCTTACGCCTGATGAGCAGGGCGTGGCTGGCTGTCAGGCGTTCATCAAGGCATATCAGGCAGGCTTGGCTGTGGAAAAAGAGGCTGGGACTGCGGTTAAGGAGCAGTCCTGACGGTAGAAGTTATTATGCCGCTGTCAGGCACTTGTGTAAGGAGAAAAGGCGGTGCCTTGCACTGCTGAATGTATGATATATTTTTATTAACTGGAGGGACGTATTATCATGTTGAAAACAAATGATTACGAATTTTGGTTTGTGGCAGGCAGTCAGTTCCTTTATGGTGAGGAGCAGCTCAAAAATGTGGCGCGTGATGCGCAGGACATCGTTGATAAACTGAACGCCAGTGGCAAACTGCCTTATAAAGTGGTCTGCAAAGGTGTTATGACCACGGCTGATGGTATTACCCAGTTTATGAAGGACGTCAACTATCATGATGAAGTAGCCGGTGTCATCACCTGGATGCACACGTTCTCCCCGGCCAAGAACTGGATTCGTGGCACTAAACTGCTGCAGAAACCGCTGCTGCACCTGGCAACGCAGTACCTGAATGAAATTCCCTACGCAACGATTGATTTTGACTATATGAATCTTAATCAGAGTGCTCATGGTGACCGTGAGTATGGCTATCTTAATGCTCGTCTGGGTATCAACAATAAGATTGTCTATGGCTGGTGGGGCGATGAGGAAGTACAGCGTGAAGTCGCAGACTGGCAGGATGTAGCTGTAGCTTACAATGAAAGTTTCAAGATTCGTGTCTGCCGGTTCGGTGATACGATGCGTGATGTGGCTGTTACCGAAGGCGATAAGGTCGAGGCACAGATTCAGCTGGGCTGGACAGTAGATTACTGGCCGGTGGGTGAACTCGTCGATGTCGTGGATGCCGTTGATGAGAAGGATATCGATGCTGAATATGAAAAACTCAAAGCCGAATATGATTTGAACGTGCAGGATAACAGCGAAGAAAAGTTTACGGAATCAGTCCGTTATCAGCTGCGTGAGTATCTGGGAATCAAGAAATTCCTTGATGACCGTGGGTATACTGCGTTCTGCACCAACTTCCAGGATTTAAAGGGCCTCAAACAGCTGCCGGGGCTGGCTGCCCAGCTGCTGATGCGTGATGGCTACGGCTTTGGCGCTGAAGGTGACTGGAAACATGCAGCGCTCACGCGCCTGTTGAAGGTTATGGCACACAATGACCGTACGGTATTTATGGAAGACTATACCCTTGACCTGCGCAAGGGGCATGAGGCCATCTTAGGGGCGCACATGCTTGAGGTAGACCCGACCATTGCCAGCGATAAACCCAAGGTAGAAGTACATCCGCTGGATATTGGCGGCAAGGATGACCCGGCGCGTCTGGTATTTACAGGTGCCGACGGGGCGGCTGTTGATGTTACGGTGGCTGACTTCCGTGAAGGTTTCCGTCTGATTTACTATCCGGTGGACTGCCGCAAAGCTGAGGCGGAAACGCCGCACCTGCCGGTAGCTAAGCAGCTCTGGACGCCGACGGTGGGCCTTAAGGAAGGTTCTACAGCCTGGATTCAGGCCGGCGGTGGACACCATACGGTACTGAGCTTTAGCCTGACTACGGAGCAGATTCGTGAGCTGGGTATTATGCTGGGCATGGATATTGTGGAAATCTGCTAATAAGCAGAAAAATAGACATATTTTTAATGCGATAAAATGAAAAGCTCCTGTGGTGACAGACAGTAAACAACCTGTGTCATAACAGGAGCTTTTTCGTGTTTTTTTCGCAGCTGTGCGAAAATGGCAGGTTTTTAGCTCACTGATGTCGAAATTTTCAGCATGCAATATGATGTCGGAATAAGTGCTGTAGTGGTAAGGTGATATTCATGCGCAGCAGAAAAAATGAACGGTTTATAAAACTGCTCTCCATCTTTGCTATCATTGTACTGACGGCGGTGGTGGGGCATATTGTGTCTATCTCGTCCTACAACAGCAGGGTGCATATTACACAGGGAGCCGACCAAAATCGTGAATCTTATATATTGCTGGATAAGCGGACAGATACAACCAGTGCCTGGGTGAAAAGGGATTTTGACCTAAATGGGCAGAAGGTGAATCTGTCAGGGCAGATTTTTGACGGTGCCCTGAAAAATAAGGCCGTGGATGAGCTGTCATCCTGGCGTCTTACCCTGCGCTTTCACGGTGACTGTTTTCTGAATAATGCCTGGTGCGGCCGGGTGGAAATCCATCAGGGCGTGGCAGCGGGGAAGGAAAAGGTGCAAACCCTTGACCTCAGGCACTGCAAGCGGACGGATATCGAGCTGGACTATGTGGATGACAGCGAACTGTTGATACCCCTGAAGGAGGGGGATTATCTGGTATATTATCCCTCAGCTGCGGACCGGGAAGTGCCTGTGCAGGCCGGGGGCAGTCTGGAAATGGGGTTGATTTTTTACTATCTGGGAACACTGGACCTTTCTGATTATGATATTGTGTACAGTTACCACAAGAGTTTTACAGATGGGGCGGAGTTCTATCTGATTCTGACGTTGGTCATTTTGTGGCTGGCGGCCTTTGGGGCTATATTAGTGTCGTCCTATGCCTATCGTAAGGGTATGGCAGAAATGGAACACAGGAAAATCGGCATTTCCTATATGGCAGTGATTTATGATTTTATCTGTATTGTGGATTTAGTAAATGACGAACTCATTCAAGTATCCGGAGGCATTCCAACCCAGTATAATTCAAGCAGGAACAGCAGTGTGGCAGACCGGCTGAAACAGATTTTTATGGCGGATATTGCCAAGGAATATGTGGAGTCGCTGGAAGAATTTTTGGATATAACAACCATATCACAGCGGCTGGAAGGGAAAAGTCTGGCCTTTGAATACATGACCCAGGATGGACGCTGTTTTATGCTCAGGATCTTCTCCATGGAGCATGAACCTGGCCATACTGTGGAGCGGGTTATCTTTGCCATGAGAAATATTGATGAAGAGCGCAATAAAATGCTGGCCTTGCAGGAAAAAGACCGGGCAGAAGAAGTGGAACAGGCAGAGCTGGAGGCGTATTCTGTCCGTGAACTTCTGGAATCTGTGGCTGCTGATATAAAGGCTGCGGCTGGGGACGGCGGTTTCGTATTGGAAACGGATATCAGTCCGAATCTGCCCTATTTGGTACTGGGTGATCCCCGTAAACTGCGGCTGGCGCTGTTCAGTCTGGCCCTGCGCTACATTGTGCCCCGAGCTGGCGGAAAGTTATCGCTGGCGGTTTATGGTAAAGCCAAAGAAGGGGTATGTCATCTATTGTTCTCCTTAAAGGGCCGTGTGTCAGCAGGCGTGCAGGAGGGGCTTGATGTCCTGTGCCAGAACATGGCGGAGGAAACGTTGCTCATGCTGCCGGCTGAACTGTCTGTTTTGTGTAATGATGATGGAGAGCGCGAGTATTATTTCGAGCTTGATCAGGAGATTTGTGACAAATGATGACCGTTATTTACGGCACCATGCTCTTTGTGTCCATTGTGGTGCTTATATATCTGGCGCAAAAGGAATATGAACATACAGATATCTATCAGTGGACCATGGTACTCATCATAACTGTGGTCATCACGGCCCACTGGCTGATGTCACAGGTGACAACGGCAGAGGGAGCATACTTACTGCAATGCTTTGCCTATTTTGACAGCACCTATCTGTTTAGTGTGCTGATTATCTACCTGTTGCATATTATGGGGATCAGGGTTTGGCCCGGGGTGAAGATTGCACTGTTTGGGATGGCCTCGATACATGTGCTCATCATCTTTTTCAGCTATCATACAGAACTGTATTACAGCGGCATCAATCTGGTGGAAACCAGCATGGGGACGGCGGTACATTTTATGCCAGGACCGTTGAAAGGCCTGCACACGGCGTATATGGTCATTATGCTGGGTGCCCTGCTTGCTGTTATGTGGCTGGCTGTACAGCGCCGGGGGGCATATCCCCGTTGGCATTTTGCGGCCTATCTCATGCTGCCGCTGCTTACGATTGTGATATATGGCGTGGAAATGATGCTGGATACAGGCTTTTCCTACAGGCCGGTGTTTTATGGTCTTGGGGCGGTGATGATTGCCTTTCAGTATGACAAGGCGCATGCCTATGATATAGGCTTTTTGATGGCCGAGGTGCATAAGGAGGAGGCAGGCAAAGGGTATCTGGCGATTACGCCCCGCGGAAATTATCTGTGCAGCAACAGGCTGTGCAAGGAGTTTCTGCCAATGCTGGCTAAATTGAAAGTTGATGAAAGATTGCCGGAGGATGACCGGCTGGCGCAAAAAATCCTGAAACTCGTGGAGTACTATGAAAAAGGCTATACGCAGCGTATCAAGTACAGGCTGGGGGAAATGACCTGTATGGCTGCGATTACCTCCCTGAGCTTTGGCAGCAGCAACGGGCGGCTGGGCTATATCATTGAAATCTATGATGGCACCGAGGAACAGAATAATCTGGATATCATGGCAGATTTCAATCGCAGCCTCAATGAGGAAGTAAAGGAGAAAACCAGAAACATCAAGGAAATACAACGCAAAGTGGTTTTGGGCATGGCTGAGCTCATCGATAACCGGGATAGCAATACTGGCGGTCATGTACGGCGCACCAGTGATATCATCAGCATCATCGTGGATGAGATTCTGCGGCAGGGAAAATTCCAGCTGACAGAGCAGCAGGGACGGGATATCATACGTTCGGCGCCAACGCATGATATCGGGAAGATTACCATCGATAATAGTATTCTTAACAAGCCCGGCAGGTTCACGGAGGAGGAGTATGCCATAATGAAAACTCATTCCACCAAAAGCGGTGAGATGGTGAAAATTCTGCTGGCCGGGGTGGAACAGGAACGTTTTGTCGAGGTGGCCTACAATGTGGCCAGATACCATCACGAACGCTGGGACGGCAAGGGCTATCCTGAAGGTCTGGTGGGCAGTATGATTCCCCTCGAGGCCAGAATTATGGCTGTAGCTGATGTATATGACGCCTTAGTGAGTAAGCGCGTCTACAAGGAACCCATGAGTTTTGAAAAAAGTGCCGCCATCATGTGTGAGGGCATGGGCACTCAGTTTGACCCCAAACTGAAAGAGATATTTCTGGGCTGCCGGGAGTCGCTGGAGCAGTATTATTTACAGAACGACAGGTGAGTACATAAATAAACGGAGCTGAGCGAAAATGCGTTGGCAATTCGTCTCAGCTCCGTTTTTATTCGTCAGCGTTTTCCAGAATGCGGATTTCGTTGCGCATAATGTATTTTTCCCGTTCGGGCTTGATGCCGTTTACCAGATAATCAAAGACCACCTGCATGGCCCGGCGCCCCTGCTGGCGTGGGTGCTGGTAGATGGCGGCTTGAATGATGTGCTGGCGCATCATGCGGATAGTGGAGGGGATGGTGTCAAATACTACCATGATGATATCGCGGCGTTTCTGTGCGACGACGGCCCGGGCGGCACCATAGGCTCCGGCGGAAATAACGAACAGGGCATTGGTTTCGGGATGCTCTGTCAAAAGCCGCTGGGTTTCCTCATAAGAAATAATATCGTCATCGTTGTTTTCACGCACGCCCATAAGTTGGAAATCGGCATTTTTTTCGAGAACCTCCAAGAATCCTTTGAGACGTTCACGGTGCCCCTGCATGCTCTTGGAACCCATCAGCACACCGGCATGAATGCCCGGCGGTGCAATCATGTTCAGCAGTGCGCCGGCCGTACGTCCTCCCTGCAGGTAGTCGCTGCCGACATAACAGTGACGGCGGCAGGAATCGACATCGTTGTTAATGGTGACAACGAATACTCCCTGGTCAACTAAACTGTCGAGCTTGTGAATGATGCGTTCGTCATTTACAGGATTGATGATGAGGGCGTTGACGCTTTGGGCCAGTTCGTCGATAATGCCGCATTGTTCATCGACATTAAAGCCGCGCATACTGCGCCAGAGAATTTTCATGCCGTAGTTTTCGTACTTGATGGCGGCTTTGCGCATAGGCAGGAGTACGTCATCGAAGAAGGGCACGCCATCGGAGGCGATAAGCACGCCGACAATGGGATTCTTTTTACGGGCTGCCAGAGCTTTGCCAGCCGGGTTGGGCTGATAGTTCAGCTGACGGGCGGTATTTAGTATGAGCTGCCGTTTTTCGGGTTTTACATTGCCACGGTTATTGAGGACGCGGTCTACGGTGCCGCGGGAAACACCACATATTTCGGCTATTTGTTTTATAGTTACCATAAATGTCACCTCTATTCGTATATAATTACACACTATAACCATTAAGAGCTGACTTATAATTTCGTTATAGGACTGTGCTAATCCTGCTCGAGCACAGTTAAAAATTTTTACTGGCAATAAGAAAATAAATTTTTGCTAGTAAAAACAGGCTCGGAAATGCTGGGAAGTATTGTAAAGACTGGCTTTCTGGTGTTCGGGCACATGAGAGCGAATAAGAAGAAAACGTTGCTAAACAAAAACAAAGAATAAAAATATATTGACAATTCCCGCTTTAGAGTGTATTGTAATACTCAGAGGAATAAACGGCTTTGGAACAAGGAAGTAGGGGGTTGTAACCGATGAAGGCCATGCTGGTTGCTTTATTGTCTGATTTTTGGCAATTGGCGTGATTGTTTTTATCTTTTCCGTGCACGAGAACAGAAAACGGGAAAAACGGTGCAGCTGACAACAAATGAGAAACCACTCTGAAGAAGTGAGGTGGACAGATGTGAGGGCCGGTTTCTGACAAAGCCTGTAAAAAATGTACTGATTGACAGTGCTAATGGCAAAGGAGACGAAAACATGAAAAAGATCATTGCATTACTTTTGGCAGCAGCTATGATGATCGTTGTTGCCGGATGTGGCGGCGGCGACCAGGCTGCCAGCAAAGGCGGCAACTCTGGTTCAGGCAGCAAGCAGATAACGATGGGCTTTTCACAGATCGGAGCGGAATCCGAGTGGAGAACAGCCAACACCGAATCCATCAAGCAGGCAGCCAAGGATGCAGGTATCAACCTGCAGTTCTCTGATGCGCAGCAGAAACAGGAAAACCAGATTAAGGCAATCCGTTCTTTCATCGCACAGGGTGTTGATATCATTGCTTTTGTTCCTATCGTTGAAACTGGTTGGGACACCGTCCTCAAAGAGGCAAAAGATGCCAAGATTCCGGTTGTCGTTGTTGACCGTGATGTAAAACTCAGTGATGATTCCCTCTATGTAGCTAAAATCGGTACTGACTCCATCAAGGAAGGCAATAACGTCTTTAAATGGATTGATGAGTACATGACCAAAGAAAAGAAGACTCCGCGTGATGGCGGCAGCCAGTACAATGTCGTAGTTCTCGAAGGCACTGTTGGTTCTTCTGTAGCTATCCGCCGTCAGGAAGGTTTCAAAGATGCTCTGTCTAAATCCGCTAATGCAGGCAAGTACAATATCCTCGCCTCTCAGACCGGTGAATTCACGCGTCAGAAAGGCCAGGAAGTTATGGAATCCTTCCTCAAATCCTATGGTCCGAAAATTGATATCCTGTTCGCACACAACGATGATATGGCCCTGGGTGCTATTCAGGCAATCGAAAAAGCTGGCCTGAAACCCGGCAAAGATATCACGATTATCTCCATCGATGGCGTAAAAGGCATGTTCCAGGCCATGATTGATGGCAAAGCAAACTGCACGGTTGAATGCAACCCCCTGCAGGGACCGCTGCTCATGGAAACTGCTAAGAAGATTCTCGCTGGCGAGAAAGTAGAAAAACTCGTTTATGTTGACGAAGGCGTATTCCCAGCAGATGTTGCAGCCAAGACTCTTCCGGAACGTAAATACTAATTTCCGGATCTATATCTTAGAAGATGCAGTTTAGGATAAATAGCCGCGCCCGTAAGTCGTATGAATGCGGACGCGGCTGTTTTTATAAATAATTATATTATGTTTATAGCATTTATTCATTTATTGAAAGTTTAATTTTCCGTGTTAGGAGTGAAGATTATGGCACAAGCTCTATTGGAAATGCGCTATATAGATAAGGTATTCCCAGGGGTCAGGGCCCTGTCAAAAGTTAATTTCACGCTCCGTGCCGGGGAAATCCATTCCCTGATGGGGGAAAACGGTGCGGGAAAGTCAACGCTGGTCAAGGTACTCACCGGGGTGTATCAGCGTGACGGTGGTACTATCCTCATGAACGGCAAGGCCATTTCGCCCAAAACACCGAAAGAGGCACAGGAATGTGGTATTTCCACGGTGTATCAGGAAGTCAACCTATGTTCTAATTTGACGGTGGCGGAAAATATCTTCATTGGCCGTGAGCCGAAAAAACACGGCTTTATTGATTGGAAAACAATAAACAGACGCTCAGAGGAACTGTTGGCGAAACTGGATGTACATATAAATGTAACAAAAACTCTTGATAACTATTCGGTGGCCTTGCAGCAGATGATTGCTATTGCCCGTGCCATCGATGTCGATGCCAAAATTCTGATTCTCGATGAGCCGACTTCGTCGCTCAATGAGGAGGAAACGGCGCATTTGTTTAAGATAATGCGCCAGCTGCAGAAACAGGGTATGGGCATTGTCTTTATCTCCCATTTCCTCGACCAGATATATGAGATTTGCGACCATATTACGGTATTGCGCAATGGCGAACTGGTAGGCTCCTACGAGGTGGCCAAGCTGCCGCGGCTGGAACTGATTGCCAAGATGGTGGGCAAGGAACTCAGCGATGTCAAGGATATGGATAAATTTGCGGAAAAGAGCACGCCGGCGCAGGAAGTATTCCTCGATGCCCAGAAAATTGGGGCTGTGGGCAAGCTGCGTGAGGTTGATGTGACTATTCACAAGGGCGAGGTTATCGGCTTTGCCGGGCTGCTGGGCTCCGGCCGTACGGAAACCGCCGAAATGCTGTTTGGTATTGACCAGATCAGCAAGGGCTCTATCAGTATCAATGGCAAGAAGGTAAATCTTAAGAACCCTATGGACGCAATGGAGCAGAAAATCGGTTTTTGTCCGGAGGACCGCAAATTGTCGGGGATTATCGGTGACCTGTCCGTACGGGAAAACATTATCCTGGCCATGCAGGCCAAGGACGGTATCATGCGTCATATTCCTTATGAGGAACAGTGCAAAATTGCTGATGACTGCATAAAACTGTTGAAAATCAAGGTTTCTGACCGGGAACAGCTGGTCAAGAACCTGTCAGGCGGCAACCAGCAGAAGGTCATTATTGCCCGGTGGCTGGCGACGCAGCCGAACCTGCTGATACTCGATGAACCAACGCGCGGCATCGATGTCGGCACCAAGACGGAAATCCAGAAAATGGCCATTTCGCTGGCAAAACAGCGTGGCATGTCAGTGGTCTTTATCTCCTCGGAGATGGACGAGATGATACGTACCTGTACCAAGCTCATCGTCATGCGCGACCGCCGCAAGGTGGCAGAGCTTACGGGCAGCGATATTAGTTCTGATGGCGTCATGAAAGCAATTGCAGGAGGTGCAGCCTGATGGATATGCTGAAAAAGTTTACAGCAAGCTCGCTGTTTTTGCCGGTGGTAGCGCTGTTGGTACTGCTGGTATTTAATACGATTTTTGTTGATGGATTCCTGACGATACAACTGACTGAGGATGGCCGGTTGTATGGACGCCTTATTGATATCCTTAATCGTTCCTGTTCGTTGATTATTTTGGCCTTGGGCATGACCTTCGTCATTGCGACCAGTGGTATTGATATTTCCGTAGGTGCAGTGGTGGCTATCTCGGCGGCTGTGGTATGTACGCTGATTGGCGGCCGTGGCGATGGTGTGGCACAAATGCCGATGGCAGCAGCCATGCTGGCCGCTGTAGGCGTTGGTGTCCTCTGCGGCATGTGGAATGGCCTGCTGGTGGCCAAGTTCAAGATTCAGGCTGTGGTAGCCACGCTGATTCTGATGACGGCCGGCCGTGGTATTGCCCAGCTGATGACCGAAGGACAGATTATTACGGTTTATTATAAACCCTTTGAGTATATTGCCGGTTTCCTGCCGGGAGTGCCCCTGCCGACAAATATCTTCATCGCCCTGGCGATGGTGCTGCTGGTGGCCCTGCTGATGAAAAAGACCAGTATCGGCCTGTTTGTGCAGTCAGTAGGTATCAATCCGACGGCGGCGCGTTATGCCGGTATCAATGTCACGCTGGTAATTTTCCTCGTGTATGCGTTTTCTGGTCTGTGCGCAGGTGTTTCGGGGCTTATCGAAAGCTCCCTGATCAGGGCAGCAGATGCCAATAATGCCGGCCTCAACATGGAAATGGACGCTATTCTGGCAGTAGCTTTGGGCGGTACGCTGCTTTCCGGCGGCAAGTTTTACATTGGCGGTTCGGTCATTGGTGCCATTACCATTCAGACATTGACGACAACTATGTATGCTTTGGGCGTATCGGCAGACCAGCTGCCGGTGGTAAAGGCTATTGCCGTTATTATCATCTGCCTGATTCAGTCCAAGAAAGCACAGGAACTTTTCGACGCCTGGAAAGCACGGCGGGCAGGAAATGCGCGCCCAAAAAAGTTGGTTGATGGAAAGGTGGTGGAACAGGCATGAGAAACAAACTGAATGACATCATAGCCTCAAAATATTTCTCCTTCTTCGTTACGGTACTGCTGTTTGCCGCGCTCTATGGCGCAGGTATAGCTTTGTATAAGGGCTTTATGCGGCCACAGGTATTTCTTAACCTGTTCATCGATAATGCGGCTCTGATTATTATCACGGTGGGGATTACCTTCACCTTGATTATTGCCGGAATTGACTTGTCAGTGGGTGCGGTGCTCGCGCTGGTCTGCATGGTGCTGGCGTGGCTGCTGGCCAACACAGGCCTGCCTCTGGGGCTGTGTGTACTCATCGTCATGGTTATGGGGACAGCGTTTGGTGCTGCCCAGGGGTATATTATTTCCAAATTTGATTTACAGCCGTTCATCATTACACTGGCAGGTATGTTCTTCTGCCGCGGCCTGACGGCCGTTATTTCCCAGGATACGATTCAGATTGAAAATCCCACCTGGGTGGCACTGGCCAGCTATCGTGTTGATGTAGGTGTCGGCTTTATTTCCATCGGTGCTATTGTAGCTTTGCTGACCATTGTGGTCGCCGCTATTGTGCTCGGCTTTACGAAATTTGGCCGCACGGTTTTTGCTATCGGCGGCAGTGAATCCTCGGCATCGCTGATGGGCCTGCCGGTGTTCCGCACAAAAGTCATGGTCTATGCCATTTCCGGTTTTTGCTCTTCGTTGGGCGGCCTGGCCTACAGCCTTATCATGCTGACCGGCTATAATCTGCATGGTCTGGGCATGGAAATGGATGCCATTGCGTCCTCCGTCATCGGCGGCACGCTGCTGACCGGTGGTGTGGGCTTTATCCCCGGCGCCTTGGTCGGCGTACTGATTCAGGGCGTTATCCTGACCTTTATCAGTTTCCAGGGGACGCTTTCGGCCTGGTGGACAAAGATTGTGGTCGGTGCGCTGCTCTTTGTCTTTATCATTATGCAGGCGTTCATTACGGAACAGAAGAGCAAACTCTCGTCCAAGAGTTCCATGGAGGACAGCGGTACTCCGCCCGCCAAGGCGGCGCCTGGTTTGCAATAAAAGAGAATACGTTAAAGGGATGTGAAATGCTCCCTTGCTGGCTGGAAAGTCCGTTGACGTAAATTGTCAACGGACTTTTTCACGTTCTTTTCATTTTCTTCTACACTTTTTTCAATCCCATGGATATAAAGAACAGAAAGAAAAAAATAAAAAATCTAAATTATAGGAGGTCGATTAAAATGACAGCAGCAATGAAACTCAAAAATGCCGGGATGGTTTTGGATGATGCACAGTTGGAACAGGTAACTGGCGGCTTGGGGATTGGTACAGTACTTGGCTGCCTCTACAACGCAGGAAAAACTTATATGTCGGTATATAAGGAAACCAAAGCCTTAATAAATTCACCAGAATATAAAAAGATGAGTGACGAGCAGAAAAACAAAGCCATCGGCGTAATCTTCGCTGATAATGTAGCTTTCGGGGCAATGCTGGGCTGCGGCTTAGGTGTTGTATATGCACAGACCAAATGGCGTTTTGCTGGTGTATCGGATAAACTTCGTAAGGGCATCGAAGATATGATGAAAAATAATTAAATGACGGCATAAAGAGAAAGGGTGTATAAAATGACGGAAACAATCAAGCTAAAAAATACAGGTATGGTTCTAAGTGAGGGACAGTTGGATACCGTTACCGGCGGAATTGGTGTAGAGGCTGTCGTCGGGGCATTAAAAACAGCAATTATTACGGGCATGGACGTGTATAAAGAAGTAAAGAATCTGGTTAATTCTAAGGCATACGCCTCCATGACTGACAAAGAGAAAAACAAAGCCATCGGAAAAATCTTTGCCAATAACGTACCTTTCGGTATAATGGTCGGTGCTGGTGCCGGCCTGATATACGCACAAACAAAATGGCGTTTTGCCGGCGTATCGGATGCAGTACGTGAAGGTGCGGAAAAACTTCTAAAAGCATAATGAATATGTCCCTTAATCTGACTAATACAGGCAGGTTAAGGGACTGTTTTATAAAAATTTCCTCCATTATGGGGGAGATTTTCTTTTTTTAGCGAACAATTACATTAAGGGATATGCTATAGCATGCTGTTTATGTATACATTACTTATATTTACATAAATGGTAGATTTTTATACAAAAGTCTGTTATGATGTAAAAGTATATAAGCAATAAGCATATTTAGTATGTAAATTGAATCATATTTATCTGTGTAATTGGAGGCGGAGTTTATGAAAGCGGAGATTAGCGTCAAGTTGGCGCGGTGCAAGGGATGTGGAATATGCGCAGCCTTTTGTCCTAAGTCAGTGCTGGCCATAGATGAGCTGGGCAAGGTACAGGTGGCCAATCCGGAGGCTTGTATCGGTTGTGGTCAGTGTGAGCTGCGTTGTCCGGATTATGCAATATTTGTGGATAAAGTTGCAAAGGGGGGCGCGGCATGAGCAAGGCAAGATTGATGCAGGGCAATGAGGCCTGCGCGGAGGCAGCCATCGCTGCCGGTGTGAACTTCTTTGCCGGTTATCCCATTACCCCTTCAACGGAGATTGCGGAAACCATGGCGAAACTTTTGCCCCAGCATGGCGGCAAATTTATTCAAATGGAAGATGAAATTGCCTCCATGGGAGCGATTTTAGGTGCGTCTCTGGCCGGCTGCAAGGTTATGGACGCTACCTCCGGCCCGGGCTTTTCTTTGAAACAGGAATTGATTGGCTACGCTGCCTGTGCGGAGATTCCCTGCGTACTGGTAGATGTACAGCGTGTGGGCCCGTCTACGGGTCAGCCGACAGCACCGTCGCAGGGCGATGTAATGCAGGTGCGCTGGGGCACCCACGGCGACCATCCGGTGATTGCCCTGTCGCCCTGGAGCGTCCGGGAAACGTACGATGCCACGGTTATGGCCGTAAATTATGCTGAGCGTTTCCGTACGCCGGTCATGCTCCTGATGGACGAAATGGTCGGTCATTTGCGTGAAAAGGTGGAGCTGCCGGAAAAGGTGGAGATATATCCACGCCGTAAACCGTCAAAGACACGGGCGGAAGGTTATCAGCCCTTTGCACCGGAGGCTGACCTGGTGCCCAATGTGGCGGATTTTGGTGAAGGTTATCATATCCATGTTACGGGCCTCATTCATGATGAAACAGGTTTCCCTGTAGGCAGTCCTAAGGTGACAGAGGATTCCATCAACCGCCTGCATGAGAAAATTGCGCGGGCCGGTGAGGAAATCATTCATACGGAAAGCTATTTTATGGACGATGCGGAATATGCTGTGGTGTCTTTTGGCGGTACAGCGCGGACTGCTTATGAGGCCGTGCGTGAGGCCCGAGAGGCTGGTAAGAATGTTGGCCTCGTGCGGCTGTTGACCATTTGGCCTTTTGCGGATAAGGTTATTGGTGAACTGGCGGCCAAGGTTAAGGGCATTGTCGTGGCTGAACTGAATTACGGCCAGCTCGTTCACGAGGTGCGCCGGGCAGCGCAGGGCCAGTGTCCCGTTACCCTGTGCGGCAAGTACAATATGCGGGCTTTTGAGCCTGGTGAAATTTTGGCTGGTGTTGAGGCATTGATAAAGGAGGTTGAGGGCTGATGGCAGAAAGAGAATACGAGAAATATTTCCGTCAGAACCGCCTCCCGCACCTCTGGTGCCCGGGCTGCGGCAACGGCATTGCCATGAAGGCCATTGTGCAGGCTATTGCCCAGCGTCCGGAGCTGAATCAGGACAATACGGTGATTGTATCGGGCATAGGCTGCTCGTCCCGGGCGTCCGGTTATATGGATTTTGATACACTGCATACCGCACATGGCCGGGCTATTCCTTTCGCTACAGGGATTAAGCTGGCCCGTCCGGAACTCAATGTGGTCGTTATAACAGGTGACGGCGACTGCACGGCAATTGGCGGTAATCATTTTATTCACGGCTGCCGCCGTAATGTGGACCTGACCGTGGTTTTGTTCAACAACAATATCTACGGTATGACCGGTGGTCAGGCCTCTCCCATGACGCCGCTGGGCCGCAAGGCGACCACGGCTCCCTATGGTTCCGTGGACAGACCGTTTGATGCCTGTGCTCTGGCCGAGGCGGCCGGTGCCACCTATGTGGCCCGTTCCACGGCGTTCCATGTCCAGCATTTGACTGATATGATTGCCAAGGCTTTTGATAATCATGGCTTTTCCTTCGTCGAGGCTCTGGTGCAGTGTCCCACGGCCTATGGCCGCAAGAACAAACTGGGCACACCGGCGGATATGCTGAAGTGGATGCGCGACAATGCGGTGATGAAGGCGGCCTGGGATAAGATGCCGGCAGAGAATATTGCGCCGGAGAAATTCCCCATTGGCCTGCTGTATGAATCTACGGCAACAGATTATGATACGGCGTATGACCAGGTTATTGAACGGGCAGGAGGTGCAGGCAAATGAAAAAACAGTTAAGGCTCTCCGGCTCCGGTGGACAGGGGGTAATTACGGCGGCCATACTGCTGGCTGAGGCAGCGGTGGCCGAAGGCAAGGAGGCGGCACAAAGCCAGTCCTACGGCCCTGAGGCCCGGGGCGGTGCCTCCAAAGCCGAGGTTATCATCAGTGATGAAAGTATTTACCATCCGCATGTGGAAACGCCGGACCTGGTGCTGGCTATGACGCAGAAGGCGGCAGATAAGTATTACGGTGATTTGCAGAAAGACGGCCTGCTTATTCTGGATGATACGCTGGTGCCGGAAACACCGGACTTCAAAAATGTAATGCGCCTGCCCATCACCAAACTGGCGGTGGAAGAGCTGGGCAAAGCGCTCTTTGCCAACATTGTGGCCCTCGGGGCACTGGTACGTATTACAGGGCTGGTGCAGCTGGAAACGGTGCAGGAATTTGTCAAAAAACGTGTGCCGCCGCATACTGTGGAGGCCAATATGAAGGCTTTACAGTTAGGCTGGGAGGCTGCCGCAAAATAGAGATGGGCAATGAAAAAACTTTTCATTGACAGGCTGTTTTTTATTTATTAGAATAGATTCTAACTAATAATGATTGTTTGTTATGAAAAGAGGTCCATTTATGTTTGTCGGACTAAAACCTAAAGACGTGACAATAAGGCTGCGCGAACAGGGATTTAAGGTCACTCCGCAGCGTTTGGCCGTGTATAATGCCCTGGCACATACCACGGCGCACCCCAGTGCAGAAAAGCTGTATAAGGAACTGCAGCCCAGTTATCCGACTATGAGTCTGGCTACGGTGTATAAATCATTGGGGATATTATGTCAGGTGGGGCTGGCACAGGAGCTTAATGTCGGGGAGGATTCTTTCCGTTACGATGCCAATGTTCATGCCCATCCCCATATCCGCTGCCAATGCTGCGGCCGGGTAGACGATGTACCTCAGCTGCCGACAGCAGACTTAGGGCGGCAGGTAGGCAGGGATACGGGCTATCAGCTCACAGGCCAGCAATACTATTTCTATGGAATTTGTCCGGAGTGCCAACAGTTACGGGCTGAATAAGACATAACGAGGCAAGAAAATGTCCCCCACCTCAGCAGGTGGGGGCACGAATACCAAAACAGGCGGCGAGCATATCTCCCGCCTCGTTGAAACGCCAAGAGGTATGGCAAAACTGGAACAACGGCGTTATAAAAAAGGAGCCTTGCGGCTCCTTTTTTGATGTTAATTATGATTTTTGCAGTTCGGCTCCCGGGCCGTCGCTGGCGATAGCCACTTTGCTTTCCGCAAAGGTGCGCATGTGGTTCAGCATATAGAGGGAGGCCTCGATGATATCCATGCCCAGGCCGGCGATAAAGCCGCCGGGCATGGTAACGTCTGCCTTGATGAGCAGGGGCTGGACATGAAGAATATAGGGACGAACCGTGGGACATAACAGCTCGGTGTAACGGGCGATTATCTCACTGGCCTCATCATCAAGAATGATAAAGGCACTGTTGTGGGCCGCGGCAATGATGGCACCGATCATCGCGCCGATAAAAGGCTGGCAGCTTTCCGGCGCATGGGCAAGAAACTCATCGGCCGGGTATTTCAGACTGCCGTCGGGGTTCAGCAGCGCAGTGCGCAGTAATTCTGCTGTACTGCCAAAAGGGGCGTTTTCATCTGTTTCGGTAATGGCCAGCCCCAACAGCGGATAGGACAGGGAGAGAAATTCACCCTGTTCCCGGCCAAAGTCAAAGGCCGCGGTGAGAGGGAGGCCGTCACGGACGTGGGCCATGGTGACATCGGCCTGCGCGCTTTGACTGCTGGCGGCACATAGCTGCATTTGCAGGGGATTGGATACCTTGCCAGTGAAACAAAGCAGTGCCTTGTCACTGTGGTATGGCGGCAGTTCATCGCCGGTTATGCCGGCAAATTCGGCCGCGATTTGCTCTAAGGCACCCAGACTGTGGAGAGGTTTTACCAGTTTGTCAATGCGTTCCTGACAGTTGACCATGGCCGGTTTATCCAAATCCTGCATGGTTGACAGGTAAAAGTCAAAGGTCTTGTTGGTGATTTTGGGCGCAAAGGTGGGCATGTAAGCCTGCTGGAACGGCGTTTCCACAGGGTCATGGGGCAGATGGCCGGCCACGTCCCATACCGCCAGCATGGTGTCCAGTTGTCTGGCCAGCAGGGAACTGCCACAGGCCTCGCCCAACTTCAGGTCCAAATCCATCACGGGGGTGAGTCCCAGCTTAGCCAAAGCGATAGCATGGGATTTTTCACCGCCGCTATGGGAGGGCAGCAGGTAGTCAACGCAGGCCGGGGCCAGACTTTGGGCAATAAGTGCAGCGGCAGCGCAGTTGGCGCCGTCCAGAATAATGGCCTTTTTATGGGCCGCAAAGCCTAGAATAAGACCGGCAATCGCGCCAAACTCAAAACCGCCAACCTTGGTCAGCACGTCAAGTCCATCCTGAGGATCAGGCTGATTTACAGCCAGTGCCTGTGCCACAATCTTGATTTTTTTGGCCAGGCGTTCATCGGATATATTGGTGCCCCGGCCGGTGACTTCCGGGGCGGCTTTTTGACAGACAGCCGCGACGATAGCAGCGCTGACGGTGGTATTGGCAATGCCCATTTCACCGGGCAGGAGGCAGTCAAAGCCCTCGGAGATGAGTTCTTCGGCCAGCATAATACCCTTTTCCAGGGATTCACTGGCCTGCTCGCGGGTCATGGCCGGCCCCTTGGCAATGTTCTGGGTGCCGGCGGCTATACGGCAGTCCAGCAGACCGGGAATATCCTCGGTGGCAGCAATGCCGAAGTCTGCCACAAAAAGTTCACTGCTACAGAATTCGGCAAAGGCGTTAGCTGCGGCTCCCTGACCGATAAGATAGCTTTTGGTCATTTGCAGGGTGGTTTCTTCGGGATAGGCGCTGACACCTTCGGCAGCCACGCCGTGACTGGCACAGCAGATAACCGTGCATTTGTCAGGTGAGGCCGGGTGCAGTTCGCCGGTGATGGCGATGTAGCGCAGCAGCAGGTCTTTGAACTTGCCAAAAGCCTGTTCATCACCTTCCATTACGGCAGCCAGCTGTTTGCCTGCCTGCGCGGCCAGCTTGCCGTCAGCCGGCGTTATCGCCTCTATAGTTGCTTGTAAAAGGCTCATGTTATGCCTCCTTGGGAATCTGTTTCAGGGACAGGCCGATACGTCCCCGGGATTCGTCTACGCTGATGACCATCACATCTAAAATATCACCGACGGCCAGTACATCAAGCGGATGTTTAATTCGTTTTTTGCTCATTTCGGAAATGTGGATAAGACCGGCTGTTTTGAGGCCGATGTCTACAAAGGCGCCAAAGTCAGTGATATTGCGCACGGTGCCGCGCATAATGCTGCCTTCCTTGATGTCAGAGAGTTTGACAACTGCCTGACGTGTCAACGGGGCCGGCAGGTCTTCGCGGGGGTCGCGTCCCGGTTTGATAAGGGCGGCGATGATATCCTTGACCGTCAGTTCGCCGGCGTCTAAATCCTTGGCCAGTTTACTGCAGTCAGCAAGTTTGGCCTTGGCAGCGAGCAGGGCAAGGGAGTTTTTATCATTGAGGTCATTTAGGCTGAAACCCAGCTTGGCCAACAGTTTTTCCGCCAGGTCATAGGATTCCGGATGAACGGAAGTGTTGTCCAGGGGGGATTTGCCACCGGATATACGCAGGAACCCGGCACACTGGGTGAAAGCGGCTGGCCCCAGACGGGGAACTTTGAGCAGCTGTTTGCGGCTGGTGAAAATGCCGTTTTCATTGCGGTAGGCCACGATGTTCTTGGCAATGGCGGCATTGATGCCGGCAATGTGTTTTAAGAGGGCTCCGCTGGCGGTGTTCAGGTCCACGCCAACATGGTTCACGGTGCTTTCAATTGTAGCGTCAAGAGTGGCCCCCAGTTCCTTTTGGTTGACGTCATGCTGGTACTGGCCGACACCGATGGCCTTGGGGTCAATCTTAACCAGTTCAGCCAACGGGTCCTGAATGCGCCGGGCAATGGAGACTGCGCCGCGAATGGTGACATCATACTCGGGCAGCTCTTCTTTGGCCAGGGCTGACGCAGAGTACACGGAGGCACCGGCCTCGTTGGTGATAAGGTAATGTACGTCTGTCAGCTTGTTGTCCGCGATAAGCTGGGCCGTGAACTGTTCGGTTTCATAGGAGGCTGTGCCGTTGCCGATGGAGATAAGCGTGATATGGTGTTTTTTGATAAGGCCCAGGACAGTCTTAGCGGCGGCAGCTTTGGCAGCGTCGCTCTGGGTAACCTGAATGACGCCGTGGTCAACCACATGGCCGGTGGCATCGACAACAGCCATCTTGCAGCCTGTGCGGTAGCCGGGGTCAAGCCCCAGGACGGTATGGCCGGCCAGCGGGGCCTGCAGGAGCAGCTGTTTTAAGTTTACGCCGAAGATTTTTATGGCCTGCGCCTCGGCCTCTTCAGTCAGCTGGCTGCGGACTTCGCGCTCCAAAGCCGGGAACAGCAGGCGTTTCCAGCCGTCCTCAATGACGGCGTGCAAGGTTTCGTCCCATTGGGAAGGCGTTTTGCTGACGCGGCGGAAAATACGGTTTTGACAGTCCTCTGCGTCGATGGTTACATGAACCTTTAAACAGCCCTTCGCCTCGCCGCGGTTGATGGCCAAAATGCGGTGGGACGGCAGGGTGTGGATGAGTTCGCTGTAGTCCTTATACATGGCAAAGGTGTCAGATTCCTCGGCATCTTCCACCAGCTCGGTTTCCACATGGCCGTTGTTCCACAACCGGGTGCGCATGGCCTGACGGAGCTTGGCGTCTTCCATAATGGTTTCGGCCGCGATATCCATAGCCCCAGTCAAGGCATCCTCGGCCGTGGGGACATCCTTTTCGGCATCGATAAATTCCTGCGCTGTTTCCAAGGGGGAGCCGTTGATTTTTGCCTGTTCCAGCATGAGTTTGGCCAGTGGTTCCAAACCACGTTCCCGGGCGATTTGGGCACGGGTGCGTTTTTTCTGTTTGTAGGGCAGGTAAAGGTCCTCCAGTTCCTGCAGTTTTTGAGCCTTTTCAATGGCCGCCTGCAGCTCAGCGGTGAGCTTGCCCTGCTCGGCGATTTTGGCGATGATTTCTTCCTGCCGTTTTACGAGGTTGCGGAGGTAAGTAAGTCGTTCTTCCAAAGTGCGCAGCTGTTCGTCCTCCAGGGCACCGGTAGCCTCTTTGCGGTAACGGGCGATAAAGGGAACGGTGTTGCCGCCGTCCAGCAGTTCAATAGCTGCTGTGGTCTGTTTGGGGGTAACGCCCAGCTCTTTAGCGATAATTACGGGAATGTCATTTATTTTCATGGTCTGACACCAGCTTTCTCTAAAATAAAGTACATTTATTATAACGCCGTTGTTCCAGTTTTGCCAACGGAAATCATAGTTGCAGGCAGTATGGATTGATTGACAGAATTTTGCAGGGTTCGTTATAATTTAAAGAGCGCATGAGTAAGGTGGGAGGCCGGACGGCAGTTATTGGCAGAGCGCAGCGTTTGCCGTTAAGCGTCAAGAAACTTATTTTTGCCATCATCTGTCATAACGGAAAAGGCTGTTGTTTGAACGCAGTGAGTTTAAGCCTTTTCCGTTATATAAAAGGTAAAAATAAGTTTTAGCTTAACGGCTCAGCGAAGTGAGCCAATAACTGCCGTCTGGCCGGAGTTTCTTGTAACTAATAACGTATGTATTATGAGGTAATTTATGAAGATAGTAGTGGGAATAACCGGAGCCAGTGGCAGTGTTTATGCCCTGCGGCTTATCGAAGTCCTGCGGCATGCTGGCCATGAGGTGCACGCCGTGGTGACGGACAGCGGCTGGCAGGTGCTGGACTATGAGTGCGGTGTCAGCCGGGGCATGCTGGAGACACGGGTGAACGTGCTTTATGATAATAACAATGTGGGGGCGGCGATTGCCAGTGGCTCCTTTAAGGTGGACGCCATGGTGGTACTGCCCTGTTCCATGAAAACCGTGGCCAGTATCGCCCATAGTATGTCAGATAACCTTTTGACCAGAGCTGCAGATGTGATGCTCAAAGAAGGACGCAAGCTCGTAATCGTGCCCCGGGAAACGCCCATGCACGCCATTCATTTGGAAAATTTATTGAAACTGGCACAGCTGGGCGTGCGCATTGTGCCGGCAGCGCCAGGCTTTTATCATCGGCCGCGCAGCATTGCTGATTTGGTGGATATGCTGGTGGGCAAAATTTGCGACCAGCTGGGCGTGGATACGGATTTGTTTACAAGGTGGGAAGGTTAATGGCAGGAAAAAAAGTGTATGCCGTCCGGGCTGGACGTAAGACGGGGATTTTTACTACCTGGGCAGAATGCAAGGCACAGGTGGATGGTTTTCAAGGCGCAAGATTTAAGGGCTTTACAGACCCCAACGAGGCGCTGCAGTGGTTGAATCTTGATTATGTGCCGCCTTATGGCGGCGGCCGAACGGCAGAAAAAGCTGCACCGGAACCGGCACTGTCTTATGCGGAAGACGCAGATTATATTATCTATACAGATGGTTCCTGCCTGCGCAATCCTGATGGCCCGGGTGGCTGGGCGGTGGTGATTGCTGACCAGAATGAAGGCAAGCTCACGGAACTTCATGGTGGTGAGCCGTCTACGACCAACAATCGCATGGAACTGACGGCGGCATTACAGGCCCTGATGTTTGCCAAGGCCGGGGCTGTGATTGACCTGTATACTGACAGTCAGTATCTGAAAAATGCGTTCACGAAAAACTGGCTGGCAGGCTGGAAACGCAAAGGTTGGGTGACGGCTGCAGGTGCACCGGTGAAAAATCAGGATTTATGGCAAAAATTGGACACAGCTTTTGCCGAACATCAGGTACGGTTTCATTGGGTTAAAGGCCATGTAGGGGTGGCGCAGAACGAGCGCTGCGATGAATTGGCTAAGGCTGAGGCGATGAAATTCCAATAAATAGTAAGAGGCCCGTTGACGTTGTCAACGGGCCTCTGTTGTAAATTTACCTGGACTGTGAGGGTGTGCGGAATCTGTCGACGATGGTAGCGCAGGCGGCGTCACCGGTGATGTTGACGGCGGTGCGCAGCATGTCGAAGATACGGTCTACCCCAAAGAGAATGGGCAGGGCATCGAGAGGAATGCCAGCGGAAACCAGTACAGCTACTACGAGCAGCGTCGGGCCGGGGACACCGGCCTGGCCTACAGCGCCCAGGGTGCTGGTGATGATGATGGCAATGTACTGCGGCATGGACAGCTCCATGCCATACATCTGGGCGAGAAAAGTGGCGGCCATAGCGTAATAGGCGGCGTTGCCGTTCATATTGATGGTAGCACCCAGGGGAAGGGCAAAGGAAGTCGTTTCCTTGGATACGCCCAGCTCAGTGGTGGCCGTGTTCATATTTAGCGGCAGGGTGGCGATGGAAGACGCCGTGGAGAAGGCGAAAACCTGTACCTTCCACATGCTCTTAAAGAATTTTTTATAACTCGTGCATTGGGAGAACAGAGCTACACTGCCGCCAATCATGCCGTAGGTAACGATGGCCAGCACGGCTACATAGAGGATAATCAGATAAAGAATCTTGGTGAGCACGGCATAGCCAAAGGTGCCAGTGGCATCAGCCATCAGACAGAAAACACCGATGGGAGCCGTGTACATAATGCCGGTCATAATTTTGATAAATAATTCCGTCAGGTAATTAAAGAAATTCAATACAAAATTCTTTTTGTGTTCCTCCAGATAAGTGGCGGCAAAACCCATAAAGAGCGCAAATACGATGATTTGCAGTATATTGCCATCTACCAGTGCCTGGAAAGGATTAGTGGGGACAAAGCCCGTGACCGTTTCCCAAAAGCCGGGAATATGAGTGCTTTCCTCGATATGCTCAACATGAATGGCTGCATCGGACAGCGTGCCCATTTCAATGCCGCGGCCTGGTTGGAAGATTTCACTGGCGGCCAGTCCCAGGGCTACGGCGACAGCAGTGGTGACGGCGTAGTACGCAAAGGTCAACAGACCAATTTTTCCGGCATTACCGGACCTGCCCAGCGAGGCAGCGCCGCCAATTAAGGAAAAGAGAACCAGCGGAACAACAATCATTTTGATGAGCTGCATGAAAAGATTGCCCAAGGGTGCGAACATCTGCGCGTCTTTCCCCAGAATCAGGCCGGTGACGGCACCAAGGATGGTGGCGGCAATAATCCATAGTCCGAGCCTGTCGAGGCTGCTGTGTTTGTTTTCTGACATAAATAAACCTCCCCAAATTATAACGCCGTTGTTCCAGTTTTGCCATAGGCAAAACTTCCTCTTGGCGTTTCAACGAGGCGGGAGATATGCTCGCCGCCTGTTTTTGTATTCGTGGGGGGACATTTTCTTGCCTCGTTATAAAACGGTTGTTGACGCAGAAAGCCGCATGCATACCCCGTGGGATATGGCATGCGGCTTCATTGCACGATTTATGATGTTTACATTTTAACATCTTATAACGTTTTTGTCTACTGTTGGTGGAGAAAAATGTCAATAATCTTGTGCGCTGGTATTGGGGCTGACAGGTGGTAAATCTTGAAATTTTATCGAAAAAATAGTACACTTATATTTACTAATTGTCTTAAGCCTGTTAAAATCAAAGGGTGGTAAATACGAGGAAAGGAGGCACGTTGGATGCGTTATTTAGATTTGCTAGGCGCGTGGGTTATAGCGCGTTTGTCTGAATTTGGCACCATCGTACTCTTATATCGTGAAACTTTTCAGGAGTTATGCCACAAGCCGCGTATCAAACATATTTTGGCGCAGATGTCACATCTGGGTGTGGACTCCCTGTTGATTGTGAGCCTCACCCTGCTTTTTACAGGGGCGGTGTTTGCGCTGCAGACGGCAGATATTTTGATTCGGTTCGGTGCCCAAAGCACCGTCGGCGGTATTATTTCCGTCGCTATTGGCCGTGAATTAGGACCAGTGCTGGTCGGGGTGGTATGTGCCGGCCGGGTGGGGGCGGCTATTACGGCTGAGATTTCCACAATGAAGGTCACCGAGCAGATTGATGCCCTGCGCGTTATGGCGGTAAACCCGGTCAATTATCTTATCGTGCCGCGTATGCTGGCCTGCATGCTGGTGGTGCCGCTATTGACGGTGTTTGGTGATGTGGTCGGTGTTTTGGGCGGTTATCTGGTGGCGGTATATTACTCCGACATCAGCTCGTTCAGTTACATCAATTCCATCAATACTTTTGCGGACGTCTTTGACCTGACAGGCGGTATGATCAAGGCAATATTTTTCGGCAATGTCATTGCGGTGCTGGGCTGCTATTATGGTCTGCACTGTCCTGCCGGGGCCGAAGGTGTAGGTAAGGCCACCACGCGTACTGTGGTGACATCCATAATTGTGATTTTTATCTTGAATGCCGCGCTGACCTTTGTTTTGTACTAAAAAAGGTTTGCAGGAGGATAATATGATTCGGTTGTCGAATGTATCTAAGGTCTACGATGGCAAATATGCTCTGCATGATGTCAGCCTGACGATAAAAAAAGGGGAAACATTGGCTGTTATCGGCGGTTCCGGTTCCGGCAAGAGTACCCTGTTGCAGCTGCTCGTGGGGCTTATTCGTCCTGATAGTGGGGAAATCTTCATAGACGGACAGGATATTACCAAGCTTTCAGAGAAAGAAATGGATAAGGTTCGTCTTAACATGGGCATGGTGTTTCAGTATTCAGCGCTGTTTGATTCCATGACCGTCGGGGAAAATGTGGCCTTTGGCCTGCGGGAACATAAGCATTTGCCCGAGGCGGAAATTCAGCGGATTATCAAAGAGAAACTGGAACTGGTGGGTCTCTATGGCGTGGAGAATAAACTGCCGGGAGAATTGTCCGGCGGCATGAAAAAAAGAGTCGGCCTGGCCCGGGCGATTGCGTTTGGCCCGGAAATCATCTTTTATGATGAGCCGAGTTCCGGCCTGGACCCCATCACCACGGCGAAAATTGATGAACTGATTGTAGACATGCAGAATAAACTCGCCGTTACGTCCGTGGTGGTCACGCACGATATGGCCAGCGCCTGCCGCATCGCTGACCGCATTGCCATGGTTTACGAGGGCGAACTTATCGCTGTAGATACGGTGGAGAATTTTAAACAGATAAAGGATGAACGTGTGCAGGCCTTTTTCCGGACGCTGCACATTGCAAAGGAGGGGCAGACGGCATGACAACAGAGGCAAAGGTGGGAGCATTCACCCTGGCTGGTCTGGCCTTATTTGCAGGCGTCGTTATCATGTTGAGTGGTTTTAAGCTGGGCGGCGATAAGGGCTATACCTTATATGCCGGTTTTAAACAGGTGGTGGGCATTGAACCACAGTCACTGGTCAGACTTTCCGGTGTGCCTGTGGGCAGTGTTGAATCCGTGAACAACGATGGACGCGGTGTTACGGTGACCATGCGCATAAACAGCGATGTTAAAATACCGCAGAACTCGCAGGTGGTTGTAGGCGCTGCCGGGGTTATGGGGGACAAGTTCATCAATATCCTGCCCGGTGATGATAACAACGGCTGGGTGGAAGATGGCGACTACCTGCAGGGACAGGATGAAGTCGGCATGGATGACATGATGCAGAGTATGATAAAGCTGGCGGCTGAAGCGCAAAATCTGCTGGAAGGCATGAATAAAGTTATCGGCAATGGCGATTTCCAGGCATCGTTTATTCAGATGGCCATAAACATGCGTGATACCACAGCGCATATAAAAGGCATTACGGCGGCTCTGGAAAACATTGCTGTCAGCAATCAGAGCAATATCAGCCAGCTGCTTGGCAACCTTAATATGGCTACTGGCAGTTTGAATCGAACTATGAACTCCGTCGAGGCGATGATGGCAAATCTGGCCACTGTAGGCGCTGACCCGCAGACGGCGGAGAATCTGCGTCTGACCTTGGATAATATCGCTAAGTCCAGTGAGCAAATCAGAATTATCACGGAAGGTGTAGCCAAGATAGCTGGCGACGAAAAGACCGTGGAAGATACGAAAAAGATAATTCATAACGCCCGTGAACTTACGGAAAAAGCTAAAGATGTAAAAAAGCAGCTGGACTCCATTAAAACCGAAGCCAGCGTTGATGTTTTATACAGCGGCGGCCGCCGGGACTGGGAAACCAATCTGAACTTTATGGTGGGAATGGAACAAGGCCCGTTCCTCAACATGGGCGTTGAAGATATCGGCGAACACAACCGGATGAATTTTCAGGTGGGCAGCCGCCGGGGAAACCTGGCAGCCCGAGCCGGAGCCATTCATGGCGAGGCTGGTGTAGGGCTTGACGCTTATGCTGGCAAAAATTTCAAGCTTTCCGCTGACGCCTATAAATTTAATGATTTCTCCCTGCGCTTGGGTGCTCAGTATCGTATTGTCGGGGACACCTGGCTGATGGGACAGTGGCGGGATGTAAATCACAGTGACCGCAGAGCGGCTTACATAGGCCTGAAACAGGCATTTTAATTAAGAAGATAATCCCAGCCGCAAGGGCGGCTTTAAATAATAAACCTATTAGAGATTGAGGAGGAATTTGTCTTGAGTAAAAAACATTTTTATAAAAAATTAACGGCTATGGTTTTAGGCGGTTTGCTGACCGTTTCTACAGGTACGGCGCTGGCTGCCAACACGGTGCAGTTAAACCTGAATGACGCAGTGCAGATGGCTATGGAGAACAACCGCAGCATCAAGAGTGCCTTGGCTGACGTGGATGTAGCCAAGTGGAACCTGTCCAAATACCGCCGTCAGACTGGTGTTACGATAGGTCTGTCTTCGGCTTTTAATCGTGCTAACGATACTGTGGCTTCAACTCATGTAGACAATAAGTATTTTACCAACAGTGCCAGTGCGTCGATACCTTTGTATAATTTCTCCCTGCGCAGCGGCATCGAGGCAGCAGGCTATGGCCTGAACGCTGCTGATGTGACGCTCGAAAACACCAAGCAGAGCGTGCGCTATAGTGCTACTGAAGGTTATTACAATGTGCTGAACTACAAGAACCTTATCAAGGTGCAGGAAGACTCGGTCAAGGCTTATCAGGAACATCTGGACAATGTTAATGCCCAGTATCGTGTAGGTACGGTCGCCAAGTCTGACGTACTGTCCTCACAGGTAAACCTGGCTAATGCCCAGCAGTCCCTGACCACGGCACAGAACAATTACGATATTGCGGTGGCCACGCTGAATAATATTGTCGGCCTGCCCACGGATACGGTGCTGAAAATTGATGACCAGTTGAAACATTCGTCCTATAATCTGGATTTAAATGACTGTACTAACTATGCCCTGAACAATCGCGCTGACGGTGCGGCTGCCTACTATGCTGTAAAGCAGGCAGAGGCCGGCATTAACACGGCTAAGGCCGGCTGGTATCCGACGGTGACGGCATCCGGCTCGACGTCTATTGAAGGCAAGAACGCTTTTGGCAATGACACGGACACCTGGGTATTTGGGGCCACGGCCTCCTGGAATATCTTTGACAATGGTGTAACTACGGCTAATGTAAATTCCGCCGAGGCATCACTGGTAAAAGCACAGGAAAACCTGCATCAGAAAGATGAGGCCATTCAGCTGGATGTACGCACGGCCTTCTTGAACCTGCAGGCTGCGGAAAAGAACATCAAGACCACGGAAGTGGCTGTGGAACAGGCCCGGGAAGATTTAAAGATTGCTAATGTACGCTATGCGGCCGGTGTTGGTACAAACCTTGACGTTATGGATGCCACGGAAAAAATGACGGCAGCCCAGACCAATTACTACACGGCGCTGTATAGGTACAATGTTTCCAAGGCTGCTCTGGATAAGGCTATGGGCATTCCTGTGGATATCAATGTGGCTAAATATAAGACCTCCCAGATGGAGGGCAACCGGGTGAAGAAGGTTCGTAACGATGCCAAAGTTACGGAAAATCCCGTACTGGAACTGACGCAGGCGGCTAAGCAGGCCTCGAAGGAAGAGGCTAAAGCCAATCGTCAGGCTGAACGTGAAGTTGCGGCCAAAGCCAGCAAGAAACAGCAGCCTGTACAGCAGGAAAAAGCCGCAGAAACCAAGCCTGCGGCTCCTGCTCAGGAACAGGCTGCCAGCACCAGTACGGTGGCCAATGAAATGGCTAAATAACCATGACAAGATACTGCCCTGGGCAGGGCGCTTGAGGAGACAGCAATGAAGGTAAAGACCTGGAAAATATGGGCACTGGCTTGCGGCCTGCTGATAATGGCTGTGAGTGGCTTTTGGTACTATACGCAGACGAAAAACTTCATGGCAGCAGTCGGGGGGAAAGTGTCCCAGCTGGCCTCTCAAGCGTTGGAAACCGAGGTAGAAATTGGGGAAATAGAGGTAAATTCCCTTAGTGATATCAAACTGCATAACCTGACTATCTACGACAAGCAGGCGGAGCTGATTGCCCGTGCCGATGAGGCACGGGTCAGCTATCGCCTGCTTGCGGCGGTTTCAGACCCTGCAGATGCGGTAAAGGAAATTTCGGTAACCGGCGTAAAGGCCGTGCTTACCGAACGGGCTGATGGCAGCTGGAATGTGCAGGATTTGTTGTCGGGTGAATCCAGTAATCAGGAGTTTCATGGCAAGGTGACGGTAGCAGACGGACAGTTAACTGTCCGCCGGCAGGGGCAGGAACTTCAGCTGGATAATGTGCAGGCGGCAGTGGATATGGGGACGTATCCTGTGGCCAAAGCAAAATTTTCCGCAAATAATGCCGGGGCTGACCTGGCCGGCACGGCGACCATATCTGACAGCCGTCAGATAATCAATGCCAAGGTGTCTGGTGCTGACTTAGCCAACTACATCCGCTATCTGCCACAGGGGCTGCTGCCGGACAATGTTGTCATCAAGGGCGGCAGAATTGAACAGGGCAGTTTTAATCTTTATCGCAGGGAGGATAATATTTCCTTTAGCGGTGACGTGGATTTACGTGAGGGCGCAGTAACTGTTGAAGGTACGGATATTGAGCATATCACCGGCCATGCGGCGTTTACCAACGAAGAACTGCTGCTGAATGCCCAGGCGGAAAGCAACGGGCAAAAAGCCAGCGTTCATGGCAAAATAAAACATTTGCAGACTGTGCCGTACATGGAACTGGAGGCTGCGGGGGAAGAGTTCGACCCCAGCAGGATTTTACAAAACATACCGTATAGTGGCGGCGTAAACTTCAAGGCCAAGATTACAGGCGCTTTCAGTAATCCCAGCATTGACGGCCGGGTAGAGGTGCCGGCCGGTCAGGCTATGGACGTGCCCTTTAGCGGCGGCGTGGCAGAGGTCCGCTATCAGGATAAGAATCTCTTTGTGCGGAATTTTGCTGCGCTGGTGATGGGCGGCAAGGTCAGCGGTGAACTGGTATTATCTACAGAAAACCTTGGTTACACTGCACATGTAAAAGTTGAAGACCTGGATGTTGCCCAGGCTGCAGGAATGGTGCCGAATTTGGCCGGCGCGGCGGGACGTCTGTCCGCGGACCTCGGGGGCAATGGTATAGGCGCGGATATGAGCACGCTGCAGCTTTACGGCAGTGCCAGCCTGAAAAATGCCGCTTATCAGGGCTTGCAGGTGGACAGCGCCAGCGCGTCCCTGCATTTGTCTGATGATGATTTGCAGATAGATTATTTAAGCCTGAATATGCCCAATCACAGCAGTTTGGGCGTAGAAGGCTCAATCCTGGATATGCGCGGCCAGGCCAAACTGAATCTGGATTTCTATGGCGGTCATGTTGACTTGTCACAGTTCCGTAATATCGATGAACGCATTGACCTGTCAGGATTGGCTGATTTCAAGGGTACGGTGCGGGGCGGCCGCCATAATCCCCGGGTGGAGATAAAATTTGCCGGCAATCATGGGCGTATCTTTAAGCAGCCTTATGACAGTCTGAAATTTGCGGCCAGTGGCAGTCTGGACGGTGTCGGTATTGACGATTTCCTGATGGAGAAGGATGGCAAGGAAGTCTGGCGGGCTGCCGGTTCGGTAGGTTTTACCGGTGATAAAAAAATCAATTTGCAGCTCGATACCATGGGCGCCCGTATGGAAGATATCATGGCTTTGATAGCACCTGACCAGCCACTGACGGGTAATGTGGACAATATTATCAAGGTCACAGGCACACTGGATAAGCCGCAGGCTGTGGGCTATATTCACTTTTATCGCGGCAGTTATCATGGCATGCTGCTGTCCGGTATGGACGGGGATTACTTCCTTGAAAACGGTGTTCTGCGCCTGCAGGATTTCCATGCTTATTCGCCGATGATTGATATGGTCTTAAATGGCAATTTGATTACAGCTACGCAGGCGCTGGACATGGAAGTTGAGGCGCAGGATATTGACCTGAAACGCGTGCAGCATAAACTGCCGTATGAAGTCAGCGGTCATGGCACGTTTAAAGGTAAAATTTTAGGGACAGTTCAGCGCCCGGAATTTTACGGCCTGCTCGATGCGCCGCAAATTATCCTGAATGACCAGGTGATTGACAACCTGCATGGCATGGTAAAATATCGTAATGACAAATTTGACATTGACCATTTCGGTTTTGAACAGCAGGGCGGCACCTATGATATGGAGCTGAGCTACGATACGCAAAGTGAGGCGCTGGATGGCGATGTGGTGATTGCCGGCGCAGAAATCAGTGCGGTGGCGGCGCTGGTCAACCAGAAAACGGAGGTAATCTCCGGTAAGGCCGATTTGACGGCGCATATCGGCGGTACAGCTGGTAATCCCAGCGTGAAGGTAAACGGCAATATTGAGCAGGGGCTGGCCGGCGGCTATGACATTCACGGTGTAGCGGTCGATATGCAGCTTATCAATAGAATCCTGTACATCAACCAGCTTAAGGGCAGCCAGGGGGACGAGGGCACATTTGCGGCCTCCGGCACAGTGGCTTTGGATGGCCCCATTGCAGCAAAATTTACCGCGCAGCAGCTTGATTTTGGCATGTTCACCGGTCTGGCCGGGGTGAAAGCCCAGGGCGTAACCGGTAAAGCAGATATTGAGGCCGAGTTGGGCGGGTACATAAATAATCCGTCGGCCGACGTGACCTTGAAGGCTGTAAATGGCGGTATTCAGGGAGCTGCTTTTGACAGCATGACCGGACAGGTAAACCTGAAAAATGGTTTGCTAAGCGTAAAAAGCCTGCGCGTGAACAAGCAGGTAGGGGAACGCAACTGTGCGGCTGATATCAAGGGCATCGTGCCCATGCGCGCCTTGACTGCCGGTAAGGATGAATGGCTGGATGATTACGAACAGATTCAGCTGACGGTGGGGCTGGAGAATGCAGATTTATCTCTGCTGCCCACCTTATCGCCGCAAATTGACTGGGCTATGGGGGCTACTGCCGGTGACATAAAAATACATGGCACCCTGGCACATCCGCTGATTGATGGCAGTATTCAGATTCCCGCTGGCGCCATGAAACTGAAATTCCTGGATTTACCGGTTACTGATATGGCAGCCAAGGTAAAATTTACTGGGAATAAAGTGACAGTTGAAGAATTTTTTGGTAAAATGGGCGGTGGCACATATAATCTGCAGGGAAATTTGACTATGGATGGCTGGCAGCCGGAACATTACGATTTTTCGCTGGTCTGCAATGCACTGGGGATAAAGAGTAAATTCTTTACCGGGCCATTGAATGCGGAGTTCCATCTGGGCGACACGAACTTTTATGGACGTCAGATGCCCAAGATTTCCGGTAAAGTTGATTTCCATGATTGCCAGGTTTCGGTGCCGACAATACCGGATAGTGATGGCGACATGCCGGAAATGGTCTTTGATGTTCAGGTCAATGTCGGCAAAAAGGTGCATTTTTATAGTGCATACCTCTATGACCTCTATCTGGACGGGGCTTTCCATGTGGGCGGCATAACGAGCCATCCCAAAATGTCTGGCAGCTTAAAAGTTAAGCGCGGCGGCACCATAAATTATTTGAAGACAGAGTTCAACATCCGGCAGGGTGTGGCAAACTTTAATCAGGTGGCGTCCTTTATGCCCAGCATTGATTTCTTTGCTGATACCAGACTGACGCAGGCCAGGGTGTTCTTGTCGGTGAAGGGCCCTTTGGGGGCGGCCAATATGAGGTTGTCCGCGAGCCCGGCCATGAGCCAGACGCAGATTATTCAGCTGCTCACGCTGCGCGATGCCTATAGACACGGGCAGACGAATATGAATGCCGGTGATATGCTGGTAGTGGGACTGCAGATGAGTTTCCTGTCGGAAATTGAGTCGGCTATGCGCGAGTATTTATATCTTGACCGGCTGGCGATTTCCCGGGGCAATGGCTCAGCTTTCAGCAGCCGCAGCAACACAACGGAAAAAGAAATTAACGAAAACAAATATGATTTTAATATTTCTATGGGAAAATATATAGCAGACAGAGTGATGGTCAAATACACCCGGGGGTTAGGCGGCGATAATATCAATCGTTATGGGTTCCAATACGACTTAAGTGATAACGTTGGCCTGACTTTTGAAAAGGAAAGTGGTGATTATATTATGGGTGTGGAGGCCAGATTTAACTTTTAATTACGCAGAACATGTATTTACATAACTAGGAGGTTTGACCTTTGAATAAGGGAAATAAAAGGTTTTTAGCTTATGCGGTTGCCCTGGCAACCAGTTTTTCCGCCTTGCCGGGAATGGCTTATGCGGAAGTAGCGGCAGCGGATAAGTCCGCGGTCCAGACGGCGCAGGAGGCGGCAGCTCCCCAGGGCGCTCCAGCACAGATTGCCGATCAGGGGACTGTTGAGGCACAGGGGAAAAATGTAGATCCGCGGACTGAGGAATGGCTCAAGAGCCGTCCGCAGGAGGATGCTATAGAAAAATACGGCAAGGAATATGAAGGCCAGACCATTGTAGATACAGTGTTTGATGGTACTACGCCGGCAACGGAAAATACGGCAAAGGCGGCACTTACCATGCGTACCGGTGATATGTTCACGCTCAAGGGGATGAACAATGACCGGGAGTCTATTTACAACACGGGCTATTTCTATGATTTATTCCCGACCTTTGAAAAGGTGCCGGAAGGTGTGGTTATCACCTACCATGTGCTGGAAAATCCGGTGTTGAAGAGCATTAACATTACGGGCAACACCGTCATCAAGACGGCGGACCTGCTGAAAAATGTTACGGTCAAAGATGGCGAGATACTGAACAGCCGCCTGCTGCAGCAGAATATTCAAAGCATCAAGGATGTCTATCGTGAAGAAGGCTATATCCTGGCTAAGGTTACCGATATAAATATTGATAGGGAAGGCAACCTGACGCTGCGCATAAACGAGGGTACCCTGGAAGGTTACAAGGTCAAGGGTAATACCAAGACCAAGGACTATGTTATCCTGCGCGAAATGCGGCAGAAACCCGGCGAACCGTTCAATTCCAAGAAGGCACGCCGCAGCATGCAGCGCGTTTACAATCTGGGCTTTTTTGAAGATGTAAATATCAAGATGAATCCGGGCGTGGAACCCAATGCTGTAGTTATGGAGCTGGATGTCAAGGAAAAACGTACGGGTACATTCGGTATTGGTGCCGGCTACAGTACCGCTGATGGTGTTATCGGTATGGTCAGCATTGGTGATACCAACTTCCGCGGTACCGGTGATGCGGTAAGCCTGACCTTTGAAAAGAGCGGCAGCGAGACGGATGCCCGCGGCTTTACCTTCTCCTGGCGTCATCCCTGGATTGATAAGAAAGAAACCGTCGGCACCCTGCGTATTTACAATCGTACCTACCAATACGATGATTACAACACGGATGGCAATTTAGTAGAAAGTTATATGCGTAAGTATTCCGGTGGGGAAATAACTCTGGGCAGACCGGTAAGTGAGTATTCCACTAACTATCTGACTTTCCGTAACCGTGATGATAAATATGTCCGCCATGTTAAAAATAAGGGGACAGACCGCAGCGGCTACGTCTATGAAGATTGGCGGAAGGATAATTTCGGCCTGACCAGAAGTGTTATCTTCAGCCATGTGACGGATACCCGTGATAATGTTTACAATCCTACCACTGGCGGCCGGGTAAGTCTGACCGGTGAAGTGGCCGGTTTGGGCGGTGACTTCAACTTCCAGAAGTTCACCATTGAGGACCAGCAGTACATCAAGGTGGGGCATGCACAGGTAATTGCCCTGCGCGGTCAGTACGGCGTGGGCCGTGGTGAGATATCCGAGTTCAACCTGTATAAGGTTGGCGGTCAGAACAGCCTGCGCGGCTATCGTGAAGACCAGTTCCGTGGCACGCGTATGGCGCTGGCCACACTGGAATACCGGTTCCCGATTGTCAGCAAGGTGCAGGGCGCACTCTTCACTGACTGGGGCGCAGCCTGGGATGAAGGCCTTACGCCGAAAGACCTCAAAGGCAGCATCGGCGTAGGCCTGGCGCTCAATACACCGCTGGGGCCGCTGCGTCTGGACTACGGCCGTGGTAAAAATGGCGGCCGCGTACATTTCACGGTGGGCGGCACTTTCTAAGGCATGACAGATGTTTATTTGAAGTTTGCCTTGAATAAGAAAAAATAGTTTGTTATAATAACTTTTATGTATGGGTGTTTTGTGACACTACATTAGGGAAAAGATGAATCACCCTTTAGGGGAAAAGGAGATTTTACAATGGTTAAATTACAGAAAAAACAGGTTAAAATTGTTAGCATTCTTATCGCACTGGCTTTCGTTGGTTCCGTAGTAGCTATGGCTCTGACGCAGTTTGGCCCGAATATGGTCAGCGCAGCCAGCTCCAACGTTGGCGTGGTTGATTACAGCCAGGTTATGAACCAGCATCCGAAGGTTCAGGCTGCTTCTACGGAAATGCAGACGGCTGTTCAGGAAGCCCAGAAGGAATTTGAAACCAAATCCGCTAACATGAACGATAATGAAAAGCGTGACTACTATACGCAGACTCAGCAGCGTCTGCAGCAGAAGAATCAGGAACTCATGGAACCCATCACCAAGAGCGTTGAGGAATCTGTAAAGAAAGTTGCTGAACAGAAGGGCCTGTCCGTAGTTCTGGAAAAAGGCGCTGTTGTTTACGGCGGTGTAGACATCACTCAGGATGTCCTTAAGCAGGTTAGCAAATAAGAGCAGTCAGGTACTTCACTGATTGGACTATATAAAGTTTGGCAGTACCGAGCAGCAGAGGCGCTCGGTACTGTTTGTAAGAGGGGGGAGCGCAGGTGCCGGAAACGCATGATGACAGTCAGACAGCTGGCAAAGCACAGCGTCGCCGGAATATTCTGGTTGGCACCGTGGCTGCCCTTTGTATGATTTTTCTGGGCGCCTGGCTGGCGCGGGAGTTTATTCTGCCCCCAAAACATAGTCAGATGGCTCAGGAAAAGCCGGACACAGGCATCATCAACTGGCAGCAGGTTGTGGCTGCGCATCCCGATTATGAAAAATTTACCGCTTTGGACGCAGAATGTCAGCTGCTGGAACTGGAGGTTTCCGATGTAGGGGATATGTTGTCCCTGGAAATGCCCCAGCTGCTGGATGAAACGTTTAAAGAGTCAGTCTGGCAGAAAAATGCTGCTGATGTGATCGGCGGCCGGGCCGAGCTGGAGCGTAAGGCCCAAAAACTGCGGCAGGAATACACCCAGGCCACCGAGGCAGACTTCAATGCGCGGCGGCAGGCGCTCGATGAAGAGTATTTAAATGCGATATTAAATCTCAACATCAAGTTGGACAATCAGGCAGCCATGCACAATGCGCTGGATTCGAAACAGGCAATCCAGGAGGAACGGGAAGTCTGGGAGGCGCAGCGCAGCCAGCTGCAGGCAGAACGTGGGCGGCGGCAGTATGAATTGTGGCAGGCCTACAAGCAGGAAGTTGAAAAATATGTTCAGGATAAGCTGGCTCCTGAACTGGCACAGTGGCGGGCCAGTCTGCCAAAGCTCCGGGATGAGAAAATGGCGGCTGCGCAACAGACTCGCGCAGCGGCAGACGCACGCAATGCTGACTTGATGTCCAAGCAACAGGCCATAGCTGAAAAGGTGCAGCAGCGGCTGGCCAAACGGCAGCAGCTGGCCGAAAAGCAGGCAGGACTTGCGGCACTGCATGCTCATATAATCAATGATGTGGCCGGCAAGGCAGCTAAAATTGCCATCATGCATCATTTTACCCTGATACTGGTTCATCATCCGGCGGCGCTTAACAGTTTCCTGCCACAGACAGGGAAAGTGCCGGCACTACGGCCACAGGATAGTGTGGTTATTGGCCTGAAGACTCAGGATGTCACTGCCGAATTGGTGCAGGAAATGAAAAATATTTAAAGCAAAGAAAGAAGCGAAAGAGAATGAAATTACGCAAAAAATCTGCGGCGTTCATGGCTGCAGCTATGTTAGGAGCTATGCTGGTCAGCGGCTGCGGACAGGCGAAAATTGGTTATATAGACGGTGAACGTGTTACTAAGGAAGCTCCGCAGATTAACACGCTGGTCGAGGAGGGCAATAAGAAGATTCAGGAAGCCCAGACGCAGGCCGGAGAAGAACTGCAGAAAAAAATGCAGGAAAATCCCAACATGAGCCAGGAAGATTTGCAGAAGGCGCAGATGGACAGCCAGCGTAAGATACAGGGCCTCAACCAGTCCTACTCGCTGCAGCTGAAACAGAAGATAGATGCAGCCTGTGCTGCTGTTATGAAGGAAAAGAAACTTGATGCAGTAGTGAACAACGCTGCTGACCAGCCGACAGCTGTCAGTGGCGCTGAAGACGTTACTGATGCCGTAATCGCACAGTTGCAGTAAGATGGGAGTATTAGCAGCATGAAAAAGACATTGCAGGAAATAGCCGGCCTCGTGGCAGGGCGCATTGTTGGCGACGGGAATATTGAAATCGAGGGTCTGGACAATATTCAGGGTGCAGGTGCGCATGATTTGACCTTCGCGGTAGAACCACATATCGAGGAAGCTAAAACCTGTAACGCGGCGGCAGTAATGCTGCCGGAGGGCATAACGGATTTTCCGAAAACAGCTCTGCTGGTGGAAGACCCCAGAGCGGCTTTTGCCAAGCTGTTGGAGATATTTACGCCAAAGCTGCAGCATGAACAGGGTGTCAGCGCCAAAGCTCATGTCGGCAAAGATGTAAAATTAGGGAAGAACGTTACCATCATGCCTTTTGCCATGATTGATGACCATGCCGTTATTGGTGACAATGTCATAATTTACCCCCATACTTATATCGGCCAGTATGCAGAAATCGGTGAAGATACGGTGGTGTACTCCAACGCTACCGTACGCGAGCATTGCCGGGTAGGCAAGCGCTGTGTGATTCACAGTTCGGCTGTAATCGGTTCCGATGGTTTTGGTTTCACAACCAAAGACGGCGTCCATACCAAAGTGCCACAGGTGGGCATCGTGGTTTTGGAAGACGATGTGGAAATCGGCGCACATGACGGCATTGACAGGGCCGCCATGGGGGCTACGGTTATTGGTCAGGGCACGAAAATCGATAATCTGGTACATATCGGCCACAACTGCAAGATTGGTGCTAACTGTCTTATTGTAGCCCAGACGGGTATTTCCGGCTCCACGACCGTTGGTCATAATGTTACGTTCGGCGGTCAGGTGGGCACTGTAGGGCACATCAACATCGGGGCAAATTCCGTCTATGCAGCACGGTCCGGGATTATCGGTGATATGCCGGAAGGCGTGTTCTGTGCCGGTTTCCCTGTGCAGTCCCATACGGAATGGCTGCGCATGCAGGCGTCGATGAAAAAATTGCCGGATATGCTGAAAAAGATAAAACAGCTGGAAAAGCAGCTGGCTAAGTACGAAAATAAATAGTAATATTGCCAGAAGCCCCTGCTTGGGGGCTTTTTGGTGTCAGCAGGACTTTTTGGAGGCAGGTAACGTGGTATATTATGCTCTGAAATTGATAAGCTGGGCAGCTTGCTTATTGCCTCGCGGCCTATGTGAACACTTGGGACAGACCTTGGGCTATATGGGCTGGCTGGCAGTGCCGGGAAAACGCAAGCAGATGGCCAAGGGACAGGTAATGCGCTGTCTCGGCTGCTCGGAACAGGAGGCAGAGCGCATTGTCAGAGCCAGTACGGTGCGTTTTGGTTCGATGTTGATGGAGGTGCTGCGCTTTCCGGTGATAAAACGCCAGCCGGATAAGTACGTGCGTATTCAAGGCTTGGAAAAACTGCAGCAAAGTATGGCGGAGCAAAAAGGCGCGGTAATTGCAGCAGCTCACAGCGGCAACTGGGAGCTTATGGGTGGTGCGTTTGCCATGGCAGGGATTCCGCTGGTCGGGGTAGCACAAAAACAGCGTGATGCCGGAGTGGATAAGTTTATCAATGAATACCGCACGCTGATAGGCATGCATATTACTTACAAGACCGGTGTACGGGAAATGTTTGATATGCTGAAAAAAGGCTGGGCTATCGGCCTGATTGCTGACCAGGACCCCAACCGTCACGATGGCATTGTGCTGAAATTCTTTGGGCAGTACACTAATTGCCTGACGGGGCCTGCCTCGATGGCCAGATTCCAGAGTGTGCCCATCCTCACGTCCTTTATGCACCGGGAATCTGATGGCACGCATACGCTGATTGTTGATGGCCCTTTTTATGTGGAAAAGACGAAGGACAAGCGGGCGGATATTGCCAAAATGACGCAGTTTTTGAATGACGCCATAGAGGCTCATATCCGCAAGTATCCGGAAGAATGGTTTTGGCTCCACGACCGCTGGAAGTCCATCCGGGAGGAATTTCCCGATAAACCATGGTTGCAATAGTGGAGGATGTTGGTTAAAATAGTAGTAATGACTACTATGAGGAGGAATTATTTTGCGGCAAACTACACTGGCAGCTGCAGCAGCATATACTGGTGTGGGATTGCATTCCGGTCAGGAAGTGCATATGGTATTAAAACCGGCACCGGCGGATACAGGCCTGGTGTTTAAACGCATGGACATTGACGGACAACCCACGATCAAAGCCGTAGCAGCCAACGTTACCTCGACGTTGCGGGCGACGACTGTTGAAGAAAACGGCTGTAAGGTCTTTACGATAGAACATCTGATGAGTGCCTTTCATGCTATGCAGATAGATAACTGTTATATAGAGATTGATGCGGAAGAACCGCCAGTGGCGGACGGCTCTTCCCTGGCTTTCTTTAAACTCATGCAGGAGGCCGGGGTTCAGGAACTTACGGCCGAACGCCGGGAGATCGTGATTGACAGGATTTATCGTATTGACGATGAAGAACAGCAGCGCTTTGTCATGGTGCTGCCGTATGATGGTTTCCGGGTCAGCTTTACGTCTGTAAATCCCCATAAGCTCATTGGGATACAGTACGAAAACTTTGCGGTAAACCCTGAAACATATGAGAAGGAAATAGCGCCGGCGCGGACGATTGCCTACGAAAAAGAGATAGAGGCCCTGCAGAAGATGGGGCTTGGTCTCGGCGGCACTTTGGAAAGCGTCATTGTCTACAATGATGAAGGCTGGCTCAATCCCCTGCATTATGAGGATGAACTGGTAAGACATAAAATTTTGGATGTTATTGGTGATTTGCGCCTGGCAGGACCAATCCGTGGTCATGTCATTGCTGTGGCCTCAGGTCATGCCTTGAATACGGCGCTGGCTAAGGAAATTCAGAAGAGTTTAGGTTGAGAAACGGATTATCAGAGAAAGAGGGAAATAAAAATGGAACTTGGTATTGAAGAAATCATGAAGATTCTGCCGCATCGTGCACCGATGCTGCTGGTGGATCGCATTATTGAAATAGACCCTTTTAAATCTGCTACGGGGATAAAAAATATCACCATGAATGAACCGCAGTTTAACGGTCATTTCCCGGGACATCCCATCATGCCCGGTGTGCTGATTTTGGAGGCGATGGCGCAGGTTGGCGGCGTAGCCATGCTCTATCCGGAAGAAAACCGTGGCAAGATTGCCATGTTCGGCGGCATGGAGAACATTAAGTTCAAACGCCCGGTAGTGCCTGGTGATCAGCTGGTAACCAAGGCTCATGTAGTACGTGTGCGCGGCGAGTTCGGTCTGCTGCATTGCGATGGCTATGTAGACGACCAGCTGGTGGCATCGGCGGATTTCAAGTTCGCCATGAAACGCGAATCTGAAATGTAAGCAGATGTCAATAAAGAATATTCTTTGCACAGCTGTTGAGTGCTGGGGAAACCAACAGGTGCAAAGAGCCTGCCGGCAGCATGGATAGAGTGGTGCCGGAGGATAGATTAAGGAGTTGTAGAAATGAGTACTGAAAATATCAGTGCCGATGCGCATATACATGAAACCGCAGTCGTTGGCGAAGGTGCCAAAATCGCTGCCGGGGTGGATATTGGTCCGTACTCTGTCATTGGGCCCGACGTGGAAATCGGGGAAGGCACAGTGATAGGTCCCCATGTGGTCATTCATGGCTGGACAAAAATCGGCAAAGAATGTCATATTTTCCAGGGTGCCTCCATCGGTGAAGTGCCGCAGGATTTGAAATTTAAAGGTGAAAAAAGCTATACCTTCATTGGTGACAGAACAACCATCCGCGAAGGGGCTACGGTTCATCGGGCCACAGGTGAAGGTGAAGAAACGCGTATTGGCAATGACTGCCTGCTGATGGCGCTCACCCATGTTGCCCATAACTGTGTCATTGGCAACCGGGTTATCATGTCCAACCTGGCCAGCCTGGCCGGGCACGCGGTGGTAGAGGACCGTGCTGTTATCGGCGGCATGACGGGCGTACACCAGTTTGTAAAAATCGGCCGCAATGCCATGATTGGAGGCATGAGCCGTCTTACGCAGGACGTTGTGCCTTATACCATCGTTGCCGGCCAGCCGGCCAAAACAGTAGGGCTCAACAGCGTGGGTATTTCCCGGGCCGGCATTGATGTTACGGCCCGCAGACGGCTGAAACAGGCCTACAGAATGTTGTTCCGTTCCGGTTTGAGCCTGCAGAAGGCTGTGTCCATTATCGAACAGGAAATTCCCTCCTGTGAGGAAGTGGACCACCTGCTCCGTTTCCTGCGCAATGTAGACAGGGGCATCTGTCGTGAACGTCGTGGCGAATTCGGGAAAGACGAGTAAGTTTTAATTTTGAGGTGCGGAGGAATATCATGGAGCGGATAGGACTTTTGGCCGGGATTGGCGCCCTGCCGGTAGAAATAGCGAGAGCAGCGAAGAAACTCGGCTACGAGGTTTACGCTGTAGCGCTCCTGAAGGAGACAGACCAGCGCCTCAGGGATTACGCCGATGACTATGAGGAAATCAATGTCCTCAAGGTGGGCAAGATTTTAAAACATCTAAAGAAAAATGACATTCACAAGGTGACGATGATTGGCAAGGTCACCAAGGAATTGTTGTTTGCCGGCAAGGCTCTGCCGGATTTGAAAGCCATGCAGATTTTGATGAAACTGCCCAACCGCAAGGATGATACGATTATGCTGGCGATTGTGGACGAGCTGAAAAAAATCGATGTAGAGGTTTTTGACCAGACGGCGCTGATTCGTCAGTTAATGCCCGCCAAGGGCGTGCTGACCAAGCGTCAGCCGACGGCTGATGAGCTGAAGGATATGGAATTCGGCTTTAAGATGGCCAAGGAAATCGGCCGGATGGATGTCGGCCAGACCGTAGTGGTAAAAGACATGGCGGTCATGGCTTTGGAGGCCATCGAAGGGACTGATGCCTGCATTTTGCGGGGGGGCAAGCTGGCCGGTGGCGGTGCTGTGGTGGCCAAGGTCGCCAAGCCTGAACAGGATAACCGCTTTGATGTACCGACTGTGGGGCTGAAAACCCTGCAGATGATGGTGGAAACCAAGGCCAGGGCGCTGGTTATTGAGGCTGAGGCTACCTTGCTCGTGGAAAGTGAAGAGGTCATCGCCTTAGCCGAGGCTAATGATATTACGATTATGGCGATGTGATTTGGAAGAAAGATGCCGGGGATGTAAAAAAAAGGTGCCCGGTATCTTTTTTTGTGTTAAAATATAGGATGGTTTAGTATTTACACTTACAGGAGGTCAGCCCATGAAAATAATGTTTTCAGCAGGGGAAGCATCAGGCGATGTACATGGCGAGAATATTGCCCGGGCCATTAAGGCTTTAGACCCGGCCGTGGAGCTTGTCGGCTTTGGCGGCAGCAGAATGGAAACAGCCGGCGTCCGCCTGTATAAAAATTTTGCTGAATACAGTGTTATGGGCGTTTGGGAGGTACTCGTAAACCTGCGGCGTCTGTATAAATTGTTGTCCGGTCTTACGGATTTTATGCGTGAGGAAAAGCCGGATATGCTGGTGCTGATTGATTATCCTGATTTTAACTGGCGGCTGGCCAAGAAAGCCAAGGCTTTAGGCATCCCGGTTTTTTCCTACATACCGCCTTCAGCCTGGGCCTGGCGCAAAGGCAGAGCGCAAAGCTGTGCTAGGATTGCTGATGAGTTTATCGCGATATTTCCGCATGAGCTGCCGGTCTACCAGGCCGCCGGAGCCAAGATTTCCTTTGTGGGCAATCCGCTGGTTGACGCTGTCCAGGCAGAAATGTCCCGGGACGAGGCCCGGCAATACTTTAAGATGCCGTCAGATAAAACGGTGGTGCTGCTGCTCCCCGGCAGCCGCAAGCAGGAGATAGAACTCCTGCTGCCTTATATGCTGGACGGGGCGAAAAAATTGCTGGCAGAAAAGCCGGCTACGGTATTTTATCTGCCGGTGGCCGATACTGTCAGCCGGGAACGCATTGAGGAAATGATCGCAGTTGCCGGTGTGCCGGTAACTTTGGTCACGGAAAAGCGTTACAGCCTGATGGCGGCCGCTGATGCGGCGATGGCTACGTCCGGGACAGTGGTGATGGAGGCCGCGCTTTTAGGGCTGCCCTGTGTAGTGCTCTATCGCCTCTCGGCTGTATCCTATGCCATTGGCAAACTGTTGGTGCATGTCGACAACTTCAGCCTGCCTAACATACTCTTAAACGAAAGTTTTCAAAGAGAACTTTTACAGGAGGAAGTCACGGCGGAAAATATTGCGGCAGAGTTGAAGAAACTATATCCTGGGGAGGAACATCGCCGGGAAGTGCTGGCCAAACTGCAGGCCGCCTGCGAAAAGCTGGGGCCGCCGGGCGCAGCTGGGCGTGTGGCGCAGCGGATACTGGCGGCGGCCCGGGAATTTGCTGCCAAATAAATTAGTGAGGGAAATACATGAAGAATTATAAACGCCTTCTGCAATATATCAGGCCTTACCTGAAACGCCTGGGGCTGGCCATTGTCTGCATTGTAATTGCAGCGGCTTGTAACCTCTATCTGCCCTGGATTATCAAGGATATGGTGGATAAGGTGCTGGCGGAAAAGGATATGGTGATGCTCTACGTTATCTGTGTGAGTATCGTGGTGGTATTCCTTATCCGCGGCATATTTTACTATGGCCAGTCATATCTCGTATCGTATATCGGGCAAAAAGTCGTTATCGACGTCCGCGAGGTAATGTTCCGCAAGTTCCAGCGGATGCCGATGGCCTATTTTGACCGGCATCAGACCGGTGAAACCATGAGCTATATCACCAACGACGTGGCTGCTATTCAGTCCGCACTGGTTGACCAGCTTATTGAGATGGTGACGGAAGGTTCCATTCTGATTGGTTCCATTGCCATGATGGTCTATCTGGACTGGAAACTGTCGCTGTTGACCTTGGTGGTCATTCCTCTGGTGGGGCAGGCCATGAAGATTTTTGGCCGCAAGCTGAAACGTAATGGTACGGTTATTCAGGAACGTGCGGCTGATATCACTTCCCTGCTGCAGGAGAGCATTTCCTCCATCAGGGTGGTTAAGTCCTTCGTGCGTGAGGATTACGAAATCAAGCGGTTTATCAACCAGAATGTCCTGAACTTCCAGGCGGCTATGAAGAATGTGCAGCTGACGAGCCTGCTGACACCGACGGTGGAATTTTTGGCAGCGGTTTCCGTAACCTTTATCGTTGGTTTCGGCGGTTATGAAGTGGTCAACGGCCAGATGACGGCCGGTGCGCTGGTAGCCTTCCTGACCTACGCTGTCAACCTGGCTAATCCTGTAAAGCGCCTGGCCCGTGTCTATGGTACCCTGCAGCGGGCGATGGCGGCCGTTGACCGTGTCTTTGCCGTAATCGACCTGCCGGAACCCATTGGTGATAAGGAAGGGGCCGCCCCTCTGCCGCAGATTCAGGGACATGTGGTTGTTAAGGACGTAACTTTTGGCTACAAGGAAGGCGTCAATGCCCTGGAAAATGTTTCTTTGGAAGTAAAACCGGGACAGATGATTGCCTTTGTCGGCCCCAGCGGTGCCGGTAAGTCAACCATTGCCAACCTGATCCCACGTTTCTATGAAATAAACAGTGGTGCCATTTCCATTGACGGGCATGATATCCGTGACGTGACCGTGGCGTCCCTGCGTGACCAGATCGGCATTGTGCCGCAGGAAACCATGCTGTTTTCCACTACGGTTATGGAAAACATCCGCTATGGACGCCTGGACGCTACAGACGAAGAGGTTATTGAGGCGGCCAAGGCAGCTAATGCTGACAGCTTTATCCGCGAACTGCCGCAGGGCTATGATACGCCGATTGGTGAACGCGGCCTTAACCTGTCCGGCGGCCAGCGGCAGCGTATGTCCATTGCCCGGGCCATTTTGAAGAATCCCCGTATACTGATTCTCGACGAGGCTACCTCAGCATTGGATACGGAAAGTGAAAAGATTGTGCAGGCGGCGCTGGATAAACTGATGGTAGGGCGTACCTCCTTTGTTATCGCCCACCGTCTGTCTACCATTTTCAATGCAGACCAGATTTATGTTATTGATGATGGTAAGATACGGGAACATGGCACCCATGAGGAACTGTTGGCTAATGGCGGCCTTTACAGCCACCTTTATAATATTCAGTTCAAAAACGGAAATGTATCAGAAGGGGCATAGATAAATGCAATTTCTTTATAACATAGCGGCGATACTGGTTGTCATCCTGATTATTCCGGTGTTTATGATTCGTTCTGTCCGGGAAAAGGGCTTTGTGGAGCGTATTCGCCAGAGCCTGGGAATTTTCCCGGAGCACGCACTGGACAAGGTAGCAAAAAAACATTGTATCTGGGTACATGCAGCCTCGGTTGGTGAAATCGTGGCCACCAGTCCGCTGATCAAAGAATTTCATAAGGAATTTCCGCAGACGCCGATTCTGGTTTCCGTGGTTACCACCAGCGGCTATGAAATGGCTAACCGCATCATAAAAGATGCTGATGCAATTATCTACTTCCCCCTGGACCTGCCGTTTTTAGCCGGCCGCGTTCTGCGGCGGATTCACCCCCGGGTGTTCCTGCCGGTGGAAACGGAATTATGGCCGAACTTCCTCAAAACGGCCCGGCAGATGCATATTCCCGTCATGATGGTAAACGGCCGTATCAGTGACCGCAGCGTCAAGCAGTACAAATACCTGAACAGCCTGTTGACGGATATGATTGGCACGGTGACCAAGTTTGCCATGCAGTCGGATATCGATGCCGATTACATCATGCGTCTGGGCGCACCGCCGGAATTGGTGACGGTGACAGGCAACACGAAATTTGATCAGACCTATACCGATGTAAGCCCTGAGGAAAAGGCAGCCATCATTCATGAGATGGGCCTGGAAAAAGCCGAAGGCATACTGCTGGCCGGTTCTACCCATCGCGGCGAAGAGGACTTTGTGCTGAAAGCCTTCAAGGCCTTACGGGAAAAACATGACAAGGCCAAACTGGTAATTGCCCCCCGTGAACTTTTGCGCACGCAGGAAGTCATTCACCTGTGCAAGCGGGCCGGCTTTACGGTCACGACGCGGACCAAACAGCAGGAAAAGGGGCCGCAGGACGCTGATATCGTCATTTTGGACACCATCGGCGAGCTGGGCAAGGTGTACAGTGTCGGTGATGTAGTCTATGTGGGCGGCAGCCTGATTACCCACGGCGGCCACAACATTTTGGAACCGGCAGCCCATGGCAAGGCTATTATCGTGGGCCACTACATGTTCAACTTCAAGGATACGCACGCCCTGTTCAAAAAACGTGAGGCCTGCATTACGGTAAACAATGCCCAGGAACTGGCCAATGAGGTCGTGAACCTGTTTGATGATGAGACTTACCGCCAGCGCCTGGAGAAGGAAACGCTGGCTATCGTCGGGGAAAACAAGGGCGCGTCCCGCAAATCAGCCATCATCCTCCGGGAAACTCTGGAGGAATACGAAAGCCGTCCGGAAAACCGGCAGCGTGCCCGTTCCACCCAGAAGATAAATAATTTCCAGACTTACTTTATCGACCTCGTGCATAACAAAGAGGTCGATGGTATTGCCGAAAACACACTGACGGCAATTCTGTATGTGTTCTCCAAAATCTATGCTTTGTTGGTAGATATTAAGCTGTGGGGATACCGGCAAGGTATCTTCAGCCGCAAAAAGCTGGACTGTTTTGTCATCAGTCTGGGCAATGTAACTGTAGGCGGTACCGGCAAGACACCGACAGCGCAGCGTCTGGCCAGCGATATCCGCGATATGGGTTACAAGGTGGTTATCCTTAACCGTGGTTACCGGGCCAAATGGCACGGCAAGGTAGGCATTGTTTCCGACGGCCAGCGTCTGCATATGACTGCAGCTGACGCCGGAGACGAGGCTTTCATGCTGGCCAAGCACCTGCCGAAAGTGCCGGTCCTGATTGGTGCTGACCGTTCGGTTACCGGTCAATATGCCATTGAAAACTTCGGCGCGGAAGTGGCTATTTTGGACGATGGTTTCCAGCATTGGCAGCTGGAACGCGATATGGACATTTTGCTGGTAGATGCCGTTAATGTCTTTGGCAACGGCTATATGCTGCCGCGCGGCACCCTGCGTGAGCCCATCTCGCATATCAGCCGTGCTGATGTCTGCCTGCTGACCAAGGTTGACCAGGCCGCCGACGGCTCCCGGGAATATATCCGCGATACTGTGCACCGCTATAATGACGGTGCACAGATTGTGGAGAGCATCCATGAGCCGCGCCGGTTCATTCCTTTGGCTGACTGGTATGTGGATATTGCCGGTGAAGGCGTCGACGTCAATCAGATGCGCGGCAGGAAAATCATGGCAGTGTCCGCCATCGGCAACCCGGCCTCTTTTGAACAGACTTTGTCTGACCTGGGGGTTATCATCATTGAAAGCCTCCGTTATCCGGACCATCATGATTACAGCATGCTGGAAATGTCCGATATTCTGCGTCAGGCCGAAAATATGGGAGCAGAGGCCATTGTCATCACGGAAAAAGATGCCGTTAAGATTCCCATGGAAGTCGTACATGCAGGCAGTACCGTACCGGTATATGTTATCTGCGTAGAGGTCAACTTCCAGGCCGGCAAAGATGAATTTAAAGCATTATTGGCAGAGCGCCTGGCTGAAAAGCTGGGACAGCCGCAAAAATGACAAGAAGATAAGAGGGATACATTATGAAGGTGTTGTGCGTCATTCCTGCGCGGTATGCATCTACGCGGCTGCCGGGAAAACCCCTGAAGGATATAGCCGGCAAGCCGATGATTTGCCGGGTTTATGACCGGGCTGTACAGGCGAAAAAAGTAGCTGCTACAGTGGTGGCCACTGATGACGAGCGGATAATGAAAGCTGTGACAGAACATGGCGGCCGCGCTGTCATGACCAGAGCTGACCATCCCACGGGAACGGACCGTCTGGCAGAAGTGGCAGCGGCCTTCCCGGACGTGGACTTAATAGTCAATGTGCAGGGTGATGAACCGCTGATTGAGCCCAGCCTGATAGATGAACTGGTGGCTTCCTTTGAGGAAGACGCCGACTTGCAGATGGCCACGGTCAAGACGCGGATGGAAGATGAGGCGGAAATCGCCAATCCGAATAATGTCAAGGTGGTTACCGATAAGGCAGGCTACGCCCTGTACTTCTCGCGTTCGGTAATGCCCTATCCCCGGAACACCGGCTGCCCGGTATATAAGCATATCGGAATCTACGCCTACAAGCGTGATTTTCTGCTGAACTATGCCAAGATGGCCTCCACGCCGTTGGAACGTGCTGAATCCCTGGAACAGCTCAGGGCCTTGGAAAATGGCTATCGCATTAAAGTGGTAGAAACTGCAGCTAAATTTGTCGGCGTAGATACCGCCGAAGATTTGGCCAAAGTAAATGAGATATATAAAACGAAAGGAGCTTGACAATGAATCAGGTTAAAGTTGGTAATTACACCATTGGCGGTGGGGAGAAACTGACCCTGCTGGCCGGCCCCTGCGTGCTGGAGGGCCTGGACAGATGTTTGCTGATTGGCCGTACGATTAAGGAAATCTGCCAGCGTTTGGACATTAACTACGTATTCAAAGCCTCCTTTGACAAGGCGAACCGTTCTTCCTTCCATAGTTTCCGTGGCCCGGGCATGAAGGAAGGCATTAAAATGCTCCAGAAGATAAAAGACGAACTGCAGGTACCGGTGGTAACGGATATCCATGAAACCAGCCAGGCTGAACCTGTGGCGCAGGTGGCTGATATCCTGCAGATACCGGCCTTCCTCTGCCGTCAGACGGATTTGCTCCATGCAGCGGCGCAGACGGGGCGTGTCGTCAATGTTAAAAAAGGCCAGTTCCTGGCGCCTGAGGATATGCGCAATGTCGTGGATAAGCTCCATGAAAGCGGCTGCGACCAGATTATGCTGACGGAGCGCGGTGCCTCCTTTGGCTATCACAACCTGGTGGTAGATATGCGTTCCCTGCCCATAATGCGCTCCTTCGGTTATCCGGTGGTTATGGACGGCACGCACAGTGTGCAGCTGCCCGGCGGCAATGGTACGACCTCTGCCGGCAACCGTGAGTACGTGGAATACCTCGTACGGGCGGCAGTGGGCGCTGGTGTGGATGCCCTGTTCCTGGAAGTCCATGACAATCCGGAAGAGGCGCTGTCTGATGGTGCCAACATGGTATATCTGGACAAACTGGAAGACCTGTTAAAGGATGCCGTGGCCATTCATGAAATCGTACGCCACAAAGTAAAATAAGCAAAACTGATGACCGGGGGGATAAGCGTGATAGCGAAGATAAAAGAGGCTGCTTTAGAGACACTTTCCATTGAAGTTGCTGCGGTGGAAAAACTCAAGAGCCGTGTGGATGATGAATTCGTAGCGGCAGTGCAGTGTATTCTGGACTGTAAGGCCCGTGTAGTGGTTACTGGTATGGGCAAGTCCGGCCACATTGGCCGTAAAATGGCTGCAACTTTTGCCAGTACAGGAACGCCGGCCTTCTTTATGCACCCCGGTGAGGCTTTCCATGGAGACTTGGGCATGGTAACGGAAAATGACGTGGTCATTGCCATTTCCAACAGTGGCGAATCCACGGAAGTGGTAAATATCCTGCCCATTATCCACCGTATCGGGGCCAAAATCATCGCGATGTGTGGACGCCGTGACTCACAGTTGGGCAAGGCAGCTGACCTCTTCGTGGATATCGGGGTGGAAAGAGAGGCCTGCCCGCTGGGACTGGCACCTACAGCCAGCACCACGGCCACGCTGGCCATGGGCGACGCCCTGGCCATCGCGCTTATGTCGGTACGCGATTTCACGAGTCAGGACTTTGCCCTGTTCCATCCTGGTGGGGCACTGGGCCGAAAACTTTTGCTGACGGTGAAAAATGTCATGCACACCGGGGACGAAAATCCCATTGTGCATAAGGATAAGACGGCGAAAGACGCGCTCTTTACCATGACGGATAAAGGTCTGGGGGCAGCCTCGGTGGTCGATGACAGCGGCAAACTGGTGGGCATTATCACTGATGGCATTATCCGCCGCGCTCTGGCCAAGGATTACAAATTCCTGGACGAGGCTGTGGGCAATATCATGTTTGGCACGCCATTGACCATCACGCAGGAGGCCATGGCCTCCTCGGCCTTGTCGGTTATGGAAAAACACAAACCGCGCCCCGTCACGGTGCTGCCGGTTATTGATGAAAATAAAATTCCTGTCGGTATTATTCATTTGACGGACCTTTTGCGTCAAGGAGTGGTATAATGGAGATTAACAGCCGGGCCTTACGGGCGGCCGAAAAGATAAAACTGATTATCTTCGATGTGGATGGCGTGCTCACTGATGGCGGCATTTACATAGGCGCAAACGGCGAGTTATTTAAGCCCTTTTACTGCCGTGACGGGCTGGCTATAACCCTGGCCCACAAGCAGGGGCTGCAGACCGCTATCATCACCGGCCGGAAATCGGCGCAGGTGGAGTTCCGGGCGCAGGAATTAAAGATAAGTCATGTCTTTCAGGGCAACTCGGACAAACGTGGGGCCTATCAGGAATTAAAAAAACTTACCGGCCTGCAGGATGAGGAGATTGCCTATATCGGCGATGACCTTATCGACCTGCCTATTATGCTGCAGGTCGGCCTGCCTATGGCGGTAGCTGATGCCGTGGCAGAAGTGCGCAGCCGGGCCCTGGTGGTATCGGGCTTTGCCGGCGGCCGCGGCGCTGTCCGGGAATTACTGGAGTTTATCTTCAAAGCGCAGGGACGCTGGGAACAGATAATGGCGGATTTTATAACGCCGCAGGATAATACCAATCTTGCCCAATAGGGCGGTTTAGTGATGTTTTGGGGGAACGAGATTCATGCAGTATAAATTCGTGATGTTCATGAGCTGGCTTGTCTGCCATACGCCGTACAAGCTGGTAATGGGTGCCGGCTGGGTACTGGGACAGCTGTATTATCTCCTGATAAAAAAACAACGGGAGCGGGCTGTGGCACAGGTAATGCCGGCTTTAGGACTGACAGAGCCGGAGGCCCGGCGTTTAATCAGGGCATCCTTTGTGAATTTAGCACGTAATGTACTGGAAATTCTCTACATGCCCAAATTAAACGAACAAAACTTCCACAAGTACATCGAGATTGACCATTTGGAGCGGATGACCGATGCCCTGGCTGAGGGCAATGGCGTGGTCGTCCTCACGGGCCATATCGGTACCTGGGAATGGCTGTCGGCGGCCTTCACCATGAATGGCCTGCCGGTTACGGCGATTGCCAAAAACCAGCCCAATATGCAGTACACCAATGCCTTGAACGACCTGCGCAAGACCATCAATGTCGAGATATTCTCCCGTGGCACCAGCGAGCTGCTGGCGGCGGCCAAGGCCCTGAAAAAGGGGAAAATCCTTGGCTTCCTGGCTGACCAGGACGCAGGCCCGAAGGGCGCCTTCCTGCCCTTTTTGGGGAAAATGGCGTCCACGCCGATGGGGCCGGCTGTTTTTGCCTGCAAGTTCAATGCTCCGGTGCTGCCGGCCTTTATCCTGCGCCAGCCGAACGGCAGGCACAAAGTGGTAATCGGTGAGGTTATGCGCTACGAGGATACCGGGGACACGGATAAGGACTTGTTCAACTTTACCGCGAAAATGACAGCGATTATGGAAAAGGTCATTCGGGAGAATCCCACCCAATGGCTGTGGTTCCAAAAGCGCTGGAATACCTCTCTGGAACAACAAAAAACGGGCACACACCACATCGTTAAATCACAGGAGGATGCTTGATGGAAAAATACCAAAAGCCCCTAATGGGAGTCGTTGCTGCAGCCGTAATCGCGATTATCGTCTGGGCTGTCGTTACGGTACCTGAACAGCGGAAAATCGAGGAACCTGACCGTGGGCGGGTCATCAGCTATGACGGCAATGAACTGAGCGAGGAAAAAAACGGCCGTAAGATATGGGATTTGACGGCTGAACATATAGACGTAGATATTGACAAGCAAACAACCAAAATGACAAAACTGAAAGGTCATTTTTATGCAGAAGATGGACGCATTACGGAGGTCACGGCTGATGAAGGCCGGTACGATGAAAAGACCCGTGATGTGGTTATTTCCGGTAACGTCAACGTTTCCAATAGTGATGGCGCTAAGCTGACCAGCAAGGAACTGGCCTGGCAGGCCAAGGAAGAAGTGCTGACGGCTAAGGGTGAGGCCAAAATTACCAAAGAGGATATGAAGGCCGAAGGCGACAAGATAGAGAGCCGCGACGGATTCAATAAGATAAAAATCAGTGGCAAGGCCCATCTGGTTAAGGGAGGAAAAAGCGAATGATACGCAGAAAGAAATACATGAAACATTTGATGCTGACCGTATGCCTGACGCTGGCTTTGCCTCTGGGGCAGATGTCGGCAGCCAATAATGAGCCGGCAGAACTGGACGCCGATGTGGTCGAATACGATGCCTCTACCGGACTGGTTACGGCCACGGGGGATGTGCTGTTTAAACAGGGAACGGCTAAGGTCACAGGTGTCAAGGCCACCTATAATGCCAAGACGCAGGAAGGTTCTGTGGAGGGCAATGTCATTGCTGTCCGTGATGATTTGCGTGTAACCTGTGCCAAGGTGGTCACTGACGGCCAGGGGCGCATGACGGCTACCGGCAATGTGCATGGTACGCAGGCTGATAAAGAATTTACCGGCGAACAGGTTGATTATTATCCTAATCAGAACAAATATGTCAAGATTCCGCTGGGCGGCACGGTCACCAATAAGGACGGCACATTTAAAGCTGACTATATGGAAGGCTGGCTGGATGATGAACATTACATTGGCCGCGGCAATGTCTACATCAACAGCCCTGTCCGCATGATGGAGGCCGGCGGCGATAATGCCGATTATCAGGGCAAACAGAAGGGCCAGGTTGTACTTACGGGTAATGCCTGGGCGACGAAGGAAAATAATCGCATGCGCAGCAATAAACTGACGTTGTACCTGGCTGAAGATGGTACGGCGCAGGCTCGCTAAAATGCGTGTAGCTATTCTTGGAGGTTAAGGCTTTGCATATCGAAGCGAAGAATCTGGTAAAAAAATTTAAAGACCACACGGCGGTGAACCGTGTATCCCTGCGAGTGGAAAAAGGTGAGATTGTCGGCCTTTTAGGCCCGAATGGTGCAGGAAAAACCACGACCTTCTACATGATTGTCGGACTGGACAAGCCTACCTCCGGGGAGGTCTACATGTCTGATGTCAATATTACCAATATGCCTATCTATGAACGGGCAACCCTGGGCATTGGCTATTTGCCACAGGAGTCGTCAATTTTCCGTAAACTGACTGTAGAAGAAAATATTATGGCCATATTGGAAACGACCAACCTGTCCAAAACAGAGCAGCGGGTAAAATACGAGGAACTGCTGGAGGAATTCCATATCGGCCATGTGCGCAGCCGTAAAGGCGCAGCCCTCTCCGGTGGTGAACGGCGCCGCGTGGAAATCGCCCGCTGCCTGGCACTGGAGCCACAGTTTATTCTGCTCGATGAACCCTTTGCCGGTGTAGACCCCTTGGCGGTGGCTGATATTCAGGAAATCATTCAGTACCTGCGCCAGCGTGGCATGGGCATACTGATTACCGACCACAATGTCCGGGAAACCCTGCAGATTGTCGACAGGGCATATATCCTCAATCAGGGGGAAATCCTCCTGGAAGGTGACAGCCAGACCATTGCTGAAAGCCCCGTAGCCAAGAAATTCTATCTCGGTGAGAAATTCACCCTCTAAGGAGTAAGACGATGCATTTGCGAATATTAGATAAATACATATTCCGGGAAGTTACCCTGGCGTATCTGTTCGGAATATGTGCTTTTACGGCTGTGTTTATCGGTACAGGCACCCTGTTCCGCATAGCCGAATACATAACCGATTATGGTGCCTCCTTTGCGGCAGTGGTGAAAATCTTCATCTTCAGTATGCCGGCCGTGGTTATCTGGACTTTCCCGATGTCCATGCTGGTGTCCAGCCTGTTGACCTATGCACGGCTTTCAGGCAACAGCGAAATTACGGCGATGAAATCATGCGGCGTCAGCTTTTTCCGCATTGCGGCCCCGGCCATTGTCTTAGGCGGCATGGTCAGTATCTTTGCCATTGGGTTCAACGAATATGTTGTTCCGTGGGCCAACACGGCTTATCGCAATGTCCTGAACTATGAAATTCAGGGTGCGGTTACCACGAAATCGCAGGAGCACATTATTCTCAAACAAATGGATAACGGCCTCATGCAACGCCTGGCTTATGCCCGACGCTATGATGCCGATACCCAGCAGCTGCAGGGCGTTACCCTGCAGGAATTCAGCAAGGATGGCAAAATTTCCCATGTGGAAAACGCAGAGTACGCTGACTGGAACGGCTCCGTGTGGACCATGCACAATGGTATGATTTACGATATCGCCAGCGATGAAAAGAGCGGCGAACATACGGTGCGTTTTAAAACCCAGACCATGCCCATAGAAGTAACGCCTAAACAGGTGGTCAGTGAGCAAAAGGAACTGGAAGAACTCACGATGCGCGAACTCAGTGAGCAGATTGATATCATGAGAACCCAGTATGTGGATACGAGCAAGCTGGAAACAGAGTTTCATCAGCGTGTGACCATTCCGATGGCTAGTCTGGTATTCGCTTTGGTGGGCGTGCCTTTGGGCTTGCAGCCCAACCGTCATACGTCGGCCAAAGGATTTGCCATCAGTGTGGTAATAATCTTTGCTTACTATGCGTTAATGACCATTGGCAATGCCCTGGCACGCAGCGGCTCCTGGCCGCCGATGCTGGCTGTATGGATGCCTAACGTGGTCAGCATTATCTTCGGAGCTTTGCTTATTCGCAAGGCCTCACGCTAAAAAAATTACAGGGAGGCTGCCGGATGTCTGGAGTCCTTTTGATTACCGTGCTGGTAATTACTGGCGGCGCGATTGCCTTTATTGGTGACCGATTGGGCACTAAAATCGGCAAGAAACGCCTGTCTATTTTCGGCCTGCGGCCGCGGCACACGTCAATAATAATTACAATTTTTACGGGCATTGTCATTACCACGCTGACCTTTGGGGTCATGGCAGCGGTTTCTGACAATGTACGTACCGCCCTCTTTGGGATGGAAAAACTGAATAGAACCATGCAGGAAACCAAGGACAGCCTGCTCGTGGCCCAGTCGGCCCTGGCTACGGCCAAGTCTGAACAGGAGGCCACGGATACCGCGCTGCGCCAGTCCAAAGATGAAGTGTCCAAGCTCAGCGCTCAGCAAAAGGAGCTGGAGGCAGAGTCTGCAAGGCTGCAAGCCGGCAACGAGGCACTGCAGGCAGGAAATGAGGCCCTGCAGGCCGCTAATAACGAACTGACAGGTCAAAATGCCAGCCTCAGTGACAGCAATAAGGAATTGACCGCGGCTAACAGCACCTTGGAGCAGGATAATAAAAAGCTGGAAAAACGCGCCGAACAGCTGCGTGACGGCCTGATTACCATGAGAGAAGGCGATATCGCCTTCCGTGCTGGCGAGGTTATCGCCAGCGGTGTAATTCAGGGCAACCGCAGTCCGGCGGAAGTGGCCGCTGATTTGGATTCCCTGGCGGCTTTGGCTAACCGTAACGTGTCTGCCCGGGAAGGACAGGACCGATCGGACCAGGAAATCTGGGTATATCAGCCGGAACGGGATGCGGCGGTGGAGACAATTGCCAAGAGCAAGCAGGATATCATCGTGCGCATGACAGCGGCCAGCAATATTGTCCGGGGCGAAGAGGTCCGCACAATATTGGAGCTCTATCCCAACAGTGTTATCTATCGTGACAAGGAATTTATCATTGCCCGTCCGTACAATATAATGAGCGGCTCGGACAGTGAGGCCGAGGAAACGGTAATGAACTTCCTGAAGGACGTCAATTTCGCGGCGGTTAACCGCGGTATTCTGCAGGATCCTTTGCAGGGAACTGTCGGCGTGATGGAAGGTGCCCAGTTCTACGAAATCGTTGCGCAGCTGCGCGGACAGCGCGGCCCCATGATTTTGTCGGCTTATGCTAATGGCAATACTGACGCACTGGGACCGTTAAGACTAAAAATAAATGTGGAGAAAGGCGCCCCATGAGTATTGCAGCCTTAGACCCCGGCCGGGAAAAATGCGGTTTTGCCGTTCTGGACGAGGATGGCATGGTTTTATGCCAACGGGTTATCGAAACACAGAATTTAATAGCAGAAATAACTACGGCTAAAGCAACATACGGCTTTAGCCGTCTCGTTATGGGCAACGGCACCACCAGCAAGGAGGCCCGGCAGCGGCTTGGCGAAGTGCCGGCCCTGGAGATTCTTGTCCGTGATGAATACCGGACTACGGAAATGGCCAAGGGCGAGTATTGGAAAGCTAATCCCCCCAAAGGCTGGCGGCGCTTGCTGCCAGTTACCATGCAGGTGCCGCCGGTGCCGGTAGATGATTTTGTGGCGGTGATTTTAGGCCGCCGTTACTTAAAGGAGAGCAGCGAACATGGAGCAGAATAGCAAGGTACAAAAGCGTCCGGAATGGACGGAGTATTTTCTGGATATTGCCCGGGCAGTAGGGCGGCGGGCCACCTGCCTGCGCCGCCGTTACGGTGCCATTATTGTCAAGGACCACATCATCATCAGTACCGGTTACAATGGTGCGCCCCGGGGCGAGGCCAACTGTATTGATACGGGTATTTGCGAACGGGAACGCCTGCATGTACCCAAGGGACAAAACTATGAACTCTGTGTGGCTGTACATGCCGAACAGAACGCCATCATCAATGCCGACCCGGCGGCGATGGAAGGTGCAACTATTTATATTGTTGGGATAAACGCTGATGGCACGCTGGCCTCCGGCAAGCCCTGCCTGCTGTGCCGCCGTATGCTCCGCAATGCGAAACTGGCGCAGGTGATTTACTACGAAACGGATGGCTCGATTGTCAGCTGCCGACCCGATGAAATTCACGATTAAAAGCTGTCTTTCAGTTTATTTTCATTGACACTATGAGTGGCCTGCGCTAAAATAGGCTTGTTACGTGTTTATGATTTTTGAGAAAAAGAGGTGCTACTTGTATGCCAGAATATATGTTGGCGTTTGTCATTGCTGCTGGTGTGGCTTTGCTCATTACGCCCGGTGTGATTTTCCTGGCGGCCAAGACAGGGGCATTGGACGCTCCTGATGCGAGAAAAGTACATAAAAAACCCATTCCCCGTATTGGCGGACTGGGCATTTATGCGGCCTTTATGGTGGCTATTTTGGGAATTCTGCAAGCCATTGAAGTGGAGCCGGAGGTGCTCTTTGAAGTTACCGGCCTGTTGGTGGGCGGTTCCCTTATCGTTCTGGTAGGCATAATCGACGATTATAAGAACCTGCCGGCCAAGGTGAAACTGGTGGGCCAGATTCTGGCAGCGGCGGTATTGGTCATTGCCTTTGATGTGCGCATTGACTTTATTACCGACCCGTTTGGCGATTTCTTCTATACGGAATGGCTGGCTATTCCCTTGACGATTTTCTGGATTGTGGGCCTGACCAATACGGTAAATCTTATTGATGGCCTGGACGGACTGGCGGCTGGTGTGGCTACCATTGCCTCCGTGACAATTTTCCTGGTGGCTCTGCAGCAGAACATCATGCTGGTAGCTGTACTCACAGCTGCTTTGGCTGGTGCTGCCTGCGGTTTCCTGTACTACAATTTCAACCCGGCACGCATTTTTATGGGTGACTCCGGCAGTATGTTCCTGGGCTATATGCTGGCCGGCATTTCCGTTATCGGTGCCGTAAAATGCGCCGCTACCATTGCCTTGATTGTGCCCATTCTGGCACTGGGCCTGCCGATTCTTGATACGACCTTTGCCATTGTGCGCCGTTATCGTGGCGGTGTGCCTATTTTCAAACCGGATAAAGGTCATTTACATCATCGCCTGATGGACTTAGGTTTCAGTCAGCGTCAGGCTGTGCTCCTGATGTATGTCATCAGTGCGCTGCTGGGCCTTAGCGCGGTGGCTCTTACGGAAGTCAGCTATCAGTTTGCAATTCTCATCGTATGTGTAGTTATAGCGGCCGTGCTCTTTGGAGCCAAGAAAATCGGTATTTTTCGGATGAATGATTCTGCGCATCAGCATTGATGCTGCTTACGACAGAACCCACAAGGCAGGCGCAGACCTGCCTTTTTTATGAGGCCATAGTGCGAATTATGGCCTGGCTATAGAGAGGGGACTAGTAATGGAACAAAAGAAAATCAAGGTTATGACGGTGTTTGGTACCCGTCCGGAGGCCATTAAAATGGCGCCTATCGTGCTGGAGCTGCAAAAGCACCCCGACAAGATTGTGCCCATTGTGGCGGTTACGGCACAGCATCGCGAAATGCTGGATCAGGTACTGGGGCTGTTTAATATCACGCCGGATTACGACCTTGATATCATGGCGCAGGGACAGACCCTCTTTGATATTACGACCAAGGCAATGATGGGCCTGGATAAGGTGCTGGGACAGGAAAAGCCGGACATCGTGCTGGTACATGGTGATACCACGACCACCTTTGCCGGTGCTCTGGCTGCTTACTACCATCAGACGACGGTCGGCCATGTAGAGGCCGGCCTGCGCACGCACAATAAATATTCGCCGTTCCCGGAGGAAATGAACCGCAAGCTGACGGGCTGCATTGCTGATTTGAACTTTGCGCCCACGGAAACCTCGGAAAGCAATCTGCTGGCAGAAAATGTAAAGGACGACAGCATTTTTGTAACGGGCAATACGGTTATTGACGCCCTGCACCATACCGTGCGTGAAGATTTCCAGTTCGCGGATGATATGCTGCGGAACATCGACTTTGAAAATAAGCGCATTATATTGGTAACTACCCATCGCCGTGAAAATCTGGGCGAACCCATGCGCCATGTCTACAAGGCTTTGCGACGTCTGACGGAGGACTTTGACGACGTGGAAGTTGTTTTCCCCGTGCACAAAAACCCGAAAGTCCGGGAAGTGGTTAAGGAAGAACTGGGCGATTTGCAGAAAGTTCACCTTATCGACCCCTTGGATTATGAACCTTTTGCCAACCTTATGCACAAGGCGCATTTGATTCTGACGGACTCCGGCGGTGTGCAGGAAGAGGCTCCGGCGCTGGGTAAGCCTGTCCTGGTACTGCGCGATACCACCGAACGCCCCGAGGCCGTGGCTGCCGGTACGGTGAAGTTAATCGGTACGGACAGCGAACGCGTCTACAGTGAGGCTAAAACCCTGCTTACGGATAAGGAAGAATACAACCGTATGGCTGAATCCGTCAACCCCTATGGTGACGGCAAAGCCTCCGCACGTATCATTCAGGCAATTCTCTATCATTATGGACTGGCAGACAGCCGTCCTGATGTATTCAGCGGTAAATAAATAAAAGCCTTCCCTGAGGGGAAGGCTTTTTTACAAGGGAGAACTATTATGCAGAAAAAAACAGAAAGCGGGCTGAAACAGGCAGTCAAGGCCTTCTCAATTCTCGGCGGTGTTGGCATATACCTCGTGGTGTTTGTAGGTATCTGCGGCTATATCGGCAGCCTGCTGGGCGATTACCTCCAGCTGGGCAAAGCCGGCATAATCGGCGGTATTATACTAGGCTTTCCTGCGGCTTTTTATACATTGTACAGGCAATTAAAGAATAATGAACTTATTTGAATACAAATACCAAAAAACCTCTGCTGATGCAGAGGTTTAATTTTTCTTATGGAGCGGGCAATGGGAGTCGAACCCACCTCTAAAGCTTGGGAAGCTTTCATTCTACCGATGAACTATGCCCGCAAGAACTCTTTTAGTATAGCATTTTTATTATACCATTGCAAGGGGGAATTTGGGGTAGTGGCGGCGAAGTAAACACCAAATATTTTGTAACAGGAGGTAAAGATTATGGGACTTTTACAAGCAGGTATGGGAGCCGTAGGCGGCGTTTTGGGGGATCAGTGGAAGGAATACATCTATTGTGACAGTCTGCCGCCGAATGTGCTTATGGCCAAGGGACACCGCAAGACGGGCAAGGGCAGCTCTAACAATGGCGACGACAACATCATCTCGCAGGGCTCGCGGGTTGCCGTCAACAACGGGCAGTGCCTCATCATTGTGGAAAATGGTGAAGTGGTGGATATTTGTGCCGAACCGGGTGAATACACCTATGACCGGGAAACTGAGCCCTCGCTGTTTGCCGGGGACCTCTCGGACACCATTCCCAAGGTATTTTCGGAAATCGGCCGCCGTTTCTCCTTTGGCGGCGATACGGGCCGTGACCAGCGCGTATACTATGTGAATACCAAGGAAATCTACGGCAACAAGTTCGGGACACCGTCACCTATCGCCTTTAAGGTGCGCGACGATACCCTGAACTACGAACAGACGATTCAGATTCGCTGCTTTGGTGAGTACAGTTATCGTATTACCAATCCGATTCTCTTTTATACCAACATTGCCAGCAATGTCAGTGACACCTTCTCCCGGGAAGAAATTGACAGTCAGCTGAAATCGGAACTCATGATGGCCTTGAAACCGGCGATGGCGAAAATCTCCGCCATGCGCGTAGGCTATGATGAGTTAGAGGCTCATTCCGCGGATATCGCTGACGCATTAAACGAAAACCTCAGCCAGAAATGGGGCAACCTGCGCGGTATTGAAGTCGTTTCCGTAGCCGTGGCCAGCGTCAGCCTTACCGATGAAAGCCAGGCAGTACTGGAAAAACTTCAGAAGATGCAGGAGGCTGCTGTCCTGGGGCGCGACCCGTCCCTGATGGCTGGTATGTACGGCGCTGCGCAGGCTGATGCCCTGCGTGATGCCGCCAAGAATGAAGGCGGGGCGGCGATTGGCTTTATGGGTATGAATATGGCTGCAGGTGCCAACGGCGTCAACGTGGGCGACCTGATGGCTCAGGGACAGGCGCAAAGAGCAGCCCAGGCTCAGCAGGCTGCCGTACAGCAGCCGTCAGCTGGCGGCTGGACATGTGCCTGCGGCAAGGCCGGCAATACGGGCAAATTCTGCTCCGAATGCGGCCAGCCCAAGCCCGATGATGGCTGGACCTGCGAGTGCGGTGCGAAAAACACGGGCAAGTTCTGCTCTGAATGTGGTAAGCCCCGTCCGGCCGGTGACTGGATTTGCGCCTGTGGTGCCAAGAACAGCGGCAAATTCTGTGCGGAGTGCGGCAAGCCACGCCCGTAATCGCCAGTAAAATTATAAGGAGGTGGCAATATGGCCAATAATTCCGTGGCATATAAATGCCCTAATTGCAGTGCGCCACTGGATTTCAAGCCCGGCACCCAGAAGATAACCTGTGAATACTGTGGGACAGAACTGGACGCGGCCGCCATAGAAGAACTCTTTCAGGTCAAAGAGGCCATGGCGGCCGAGGCAGCGGACAAGGAAGATAAGAAATGGGACACTGCTGTGGCTGGCGGCGAGTGGACAGCAGAAGAGGCGGAGGCCTTTAAGGCGTATGTCTGCGAGTCCTGCGGGGCGCAGATTGTGGCTGATGGCAATACGATGGCGACAGAATGTTGTTATTGCGGTCATGCCGTCATGCTGCCGCACAGGTTTGAAGGTATGCTGAAACCTGATTACATCATTCCCTTCCAAAAGACCAAGGAGGACGCCAAGGCCGCGCTCAAAGCATTTTGCGAGGACAAGTGGCTCCTGCCCAGTCTCTTTAAATCCCAGAATCGTATTGAGGCCATTCAGGCCGTTTACGTGCCCTTCTGGCTCTTTGACTCTGACGTAGACGCTTACGCGCACTTCCGGGCCGAAAAGGTGCATATCTACGAAACGAGTGACGAAGAAGTCACCGAAACCAGTCACTATGAGTGTCTGCGCTCCGGCAGTATGGCCTTTGAGCGGATTCCTGTGGACGGGAGTCAAAAGATGGACGATACCTATATGGAAAGTATCGAGCCCTTCGATTACAGCGAGATGGTGCCCTTTAGCAACGCCTATATGACAGGTTTCCTTGCGGATAAGTACGACGTGGACGCAGAGGCCTCTGTACCGCGGGCGGACAAACGGGTACAGCAGAGTGCCATCGATGTACTGCGTGATACCGTTGAAGGGTATGACAGTGTGTCCTGCACCGAGTCAGACGTGAGAAAACAGGACGGCGCGGTGGCCTATTGCATGGCCCCTGTTTGGATTGTCACCACACGCTATCAGGACAAGCCTTACACCTTTATGATGAATGGCCAGTCCGGCAAAGTGGTGGGCAGTCTGCCATACGACATGAAAAAAGCTGTGGCCTATGGTCTGGCGGTCTTTGCCGTCCTTCTGCCGCTGGTTTACTATCTGGCCAAATGGCTGTTAGCGGATTGAGGAGGTGGCAGTGATGAAAAAAGTATTAACTGCACTGCAAGGTGCCTGCCTGCTCGTCCTGCTCCTGTGCCAGTCATTGGCCATGGCGGCAACTCCTGTATCGGACCAGGCCGGACTTCTCTCTGACAGCCAGCGTGAGGCGCTGGTGGCCAAAATTAAGCAGGTGGAGACTGCACATAAAGTCAAAATCGGCATTTGTACCCTGCAAAATCTGCCGCAGGGCGTTCCTGTCGGTAAATTTGCCAACAATGTTTTGGACAAGAACTATGCCGGCGGCGAAAACGGCAGCATTGTTCTGGTGATAGCCATGGGCAGCCGGGACTGGTACATTTCCACCGACAACAATATGCGTGCCCGTATTACTGATGAACAAGGTATAAACGGCTTGAAAGGCCTCTTCCTGGAGGACTTGTCTGACGGCAAGTATAACACCAGCTTTAATGCCTTTGTTGCTGGGGTGGATAAATATCTGACCTACTACGAGCAGGAAGGCAAGCCCTATGATCCGGCCGATGAGTTTAATATGCTGGCGGCTATTTTAGCAGCGGCAGTGGCTGCCGTGGGCGGCTTTTGTTTTGCTTATTACCTCATCTGCGGCATGAGCAACGTCGCTCCGGCGCTGGAGGCCAGTGCCTACCTGAAAAAGGATACCGTAGATATCAGCCAGCGGCAGGACAGATACCTTTACACCACGGTGACCAGGCGTAAAAAGTCCAAGAGCAGTGACTCGTCCTCCCGTGATAGCAGCCACGGCGGCGGTGGCGGAAAATTTTAAAACACGTGTTGACAATGTTACACCTAAGTGTTATTATACTAACTATGATTTGAAACACATAAATCCATGTATAAGACACAATCGATGATAGGAAAGAGTACATTTTTAGCAGATTTGCAGCGAGTCGGGTATGGTGTAAGCCGATAGTCCAGCGGAAATGGAAAATCATCCTTGAGATATGGTGCTGAACACCTTGTCAGAAAGCAAGTAAGCGTCCACGGGAGCTGCCCGTTACAGCAGCCGCGTATGTTGGTACGTAGTAGAGTGCTCTGCTGTCATGGCAGGGAAACTGGGTGGTAACACGGATAAGCAGTCCGTCCCTTTATAGGGACGGGCTTTTTTATTTATTTATATGCAATCATTTTAGGGAGGAATCATTATGGAAACTCTGGATTTGCAACGACTAAAACGCAAGCGTGACTGGCGCATCATTCTGCCGGTATTTCTGGTATCTATCATCGCCTGCATTGACCGCGTGAATGTGGCTTATGCCAAACTCACCATGACGGAGGATATGCCCTGGCTGACACCGGAAATATTTGGCATGGGGGCCGGTATTTTCTTTATCGGCTACCTGCTGTTTGAAGTGCCGGGCTCGCTGGTAGCAGCGAAGTTTTCGGCTACGAAGTGGATTGCCCGTATCATGTTCACCTGGGGATTGGTATGCGTGTATATGGCTTTCGTGAAAACACCGTCAGAATTCTACCTTTGCCGGTTCCTGCTTGGCGCGTCAGAAGCCAGCTTGTATCCGGTCATTTACTCGGTGTTGTTTCCGCGCTGGTTTGCTGCCGGAGAACGGGCCAGGGCGACTTCGCTCATGCTGACTTCGCTGCTTATTTCGACAATTATCGGTGCGCCGCTGGCCGGTGTGCTGCTGGAAACGTCCTTGTTCGGCCTGCATGGCTGGCAGGAACTCTTTATTCTGGAGGCTTTGCCGGCGCTGCTCTTTGCCGTTTACTTCTTCTTTGCCGTGAAAGACCGTCCGGAGCAGGCCGGCTGGCTGACCGACGCGGAAAAAGCCTATCTCAGCAAAGTATATGAAGAAGAACAGGCCGCTATGCACCGTGTGAAAAAATACACCGTATGGCAGGCTTTCTGTGAACCTAAAGTATTGAAACTCTGCTTTATCTATTTCCTCTGGGTGGTTGGTTTCTGGGGCTTTAACTTCTGGATGCCGACGGTGCTCAAAGGTATGTCCGGCTGGTCAACGTCCCTGCTGGGCGGCGCTATCGCCATTCCGATGGTAGCTGCACTCGTGGTGCAGGTCATCATTGGCTATACGTCCACCCGTACCGGCGATAAGGTATGGCACGTAGCCGGCGCCCTGCTGGTAGGTGCTGTTGGCCTTGGCTGCTCACCGCTCGTCGACAGCATGGGCATGGCCCTCTTCCTCGTCTGCCTCTCCGCTATCGGCATTTATGCCGCCATGGGTGTGTGGTGGACGATACCGACTACCTTCCTCACCGGCCCGGCCGCTGCCGCCTCCGTGGCCCTTATCAACTCCTGCGGCAACATCGGCGGCTGGGTAGGCCCCAACATGATGGCCTGGGTAAAGACCAATACCGGTGCTTTTGACTTAGGCTACTACATTATGGCCGCTTTCATGCTTGCAGCCGCTGCCCTAGTGCTTACTGTCAAATACCATTGGAATGGTAAGGTAAGAGAGGATATGGCGCAGTTGGACACGGAAGAAAAAGAGGCTGTGCTGGCTACTGAATAAAAACATATAAAAAAATAGGCATTTCGATTCATCGGAAATCGAAATGCCTATTTTCTATTTATTACTGTACGTTCATGGACAGTTCAATGAACTTGTTGGCCAGTTTGGCTTTCTGGAGGACTTCCTCGGTGATGTCCTGGCCGGCCTCTACGATAACAATGCCGTTATCCATCTTAATGTCGCGAGCGGCTTTTTTACCCAGGAGAAATCGACGATGGCGTTCCTCGGACGCTTTGTCGGCAGCGGCCTGTTTAGCGGCGTCTGCCTTGGGAGCCTCTTTCTTAGGCTCTGCTTTGGGAGCCGGAGCAGCCTTGGGGGCCTCTTTCTTGGGCTCAGCTTTGTGTTCCGGTTTTACTTCTTCAGCTTTGGGAGCCTCTTCTTTTTTCGGTTCTTCAGCTTTCGGAGCCGGAGCCTCAGCTTTGGGTTCTGCCGGTTTTTCTTCGGCTTTCGGAGCCTCAGGTGCCGGGGCTGCTGCCTGAACCGGTGCCGGTTCAGCCTTAGGCATTACATCATTTTTTTTTTCCCCGTTGGGGTCAATAACCGTTACCTGCTTACCAAAGATAGAAATCTGGTCAGTGCCGATATCGGAAGTGGTTCCATCGGGGGCAGTGATTTCGCATTTTTCGATTTTGCCATCGTCGCCGATGTACAGTTCAGTTACTTTGCCCTGAATGGTACCAGATTTGGTGATGGCTTTGGTGTCGATGATGCGGATATTTTCATCCAGCAGCGTTTCATAGTCGCCGGCAGCATCGAGCGTCAGGATATTTTCGCTGTTGGTGATGGTGACAGCGTCGTCACCAATGGCGATAACGGATTCGTAAGGAATGAGTTTTACGCCACGGTACCAGTCAGCGTCTTCGATAGTGATAGCTGCTACGGTACCGTTTTTGGCATCAATCAGGAGTGTCTTGCTGACACCAAGTTCACGACCTTCAGTGATGCTAATGATGGGCAGGCCCAAGATTTCTACACTTTTTTTCATTAAAATTCCTCCAATTAATTTGTGGCTCTGTCATTTTGTGACTGGAATTCGGTTTCGATTTCCTGCATGATACTTCCCGGTATTTGGGGGAAGGGCGTAGAGAGCGCAGAATGTTTGGCTAGTATATCCTGAACGACGCCAAGATAGCGGATGTTTTTGGCAAACTCCTGCCGCATGGCATCGTTGTCAGCAATTATCGGTAAATGCATGGCCTTGGCATAGGCGGCAACAGCGCCACGGTAGTCGGCCTGCTCTTTATAAAGGTTGCCCAGCTCGATAATGAGGAAGGGCATGTAATCGTCGTCGCTGAAACGGGCGATTGCCTCCTGATAGGCAAAAATTGCATCCTGAGGCTGCTGGTCCTTGGCGGCATACGCAAAGTCGAGAATGTCGTCCAAAGAATTCATCTGGCCCAGCTTAGACTGCAATTCCTGCTGGTGGGCAGCTTTTTCAGCAGCGGCTTTTTCAGCAGCGGCTTTTTCGGCAGCGGCTTTTTCGGCAGCGGCTTTTTCAGCAGCGGCTTTTTTGGCAGCGGCTTTTTCGGCAGCCAGTGCCTCGGCGGCACGCACGGCCGCTTCTGCCTCCTGTTTGGCTGCTAAGCGTGCAGCCACGGCAGGCTCTGCCGGTGTTGCAGTTTCGCCATCTGCTGGTGCTGGGCTCGGTGTTTCCGCAGCCTTTTTTTCCTCAGGTGGAGGTGCCGGCATATCTTCCGGTGCCAGGATTTCCGTAGCCAATGATGTGTAATTTCCAGCCACAGCCTCTTCCCGGCGCAGCAGGCGTTCGTTGAATATGGTGACGGCAGCGGCTGCTGTTATTACTAATATTCCCAACCGCAGATAATGGGCGCGGTCGAGGAATGGGCTCATGGAGATGGCCGCACCGTTGACAATGAACGCCATAACGGCACAGAGTACCAAGGAGCTCCACTTTATTTCAATGTTTAAAAAGTGGCAAAGTTTATAAGTAAGGAAGATGCTGACGGCCATAATGGAACCTGTTATCAGGATGAATGTCGTGTTACTCACCTCTTCCTGGTAGGTAATATAGTTATTCGACTTTCAATGAAAGTCTGAAAAATTCTGCTAATATATGCATTATGCAAAAATTAGCAAACCGTCTTCAATATTATAGCACATTTATGCGTGTTTTGGTGTATAATTTTTGTTAAAGGACGATGATAGCGGAATTATTCTTCAATATATTGTTAGGAAAGGAATGGTCGGCAATGATGTTTGAGCAGGAGGCGGTGGTACACCATGCCAGTGGCATCCATGCCCGCATTGCAGCAATGGTGGTGCAGCGGGCCAAGGAACTGGGGGAAAAGTACGCTACGCCTCTGTTTTTGCGCAGCAGGCACAGCGAACGGTTTGAAATGCGCAGTCTGATGAAATTGGTGGCGTTGAAAATCTGCAAGGGTGATTCGCTGTTTGTGTCGGCTGAGGGTGACGCCGGCCGGCAGGCGGTTTATGAAATGGTGCGCTTTTTGGAAAGCGATTTTGAAATGCGCGAACCGCAGAAAATTCATGAGATGGATAAGCTGCTCCATGAAAACGCCCTGATGCAGGAACGTCTGCAGATGATACTGGAGGCTGTGCAGGACGGCATTTGCGTGGTGGACCGCACTGGGGAGATTACCTATGTCAATCCTTCGTACCTGCGGATTGTCCATAAGACGCCGGAAATGGTCATGGGGCAGAATGTCTTTAAGACGGCACCGGAAGGCAACCGCTGTGCGGTGCTGCGTACCGGCGTGGCCCGTATCGGCAGTATCAGCCGCAAAAAGGACGGTACTACGGTTGTGGCCAATGTCAATCCGATTTTCGTCAACGGCGAAATCGCCGGCGTGGTGTCTGTTATTAAGGATATCACGGAGCTGCAGAATCTCATGGCCCGGCTCTCGCAGGTTTCGGCCAAGGCTGAGTATCTGGAGCAGGAATTGCTGCGGACAAAGAAAACAGCCAACGCCTTTGCCAATTACATAGGCAAGAGCGGCAAGGTCGTAGACGTGCTGGCACTGGCCACGAAAGCGGCGCAGTCTGGGGCTACGGTACTGATTCGCGGTGAAAGCGGTACCGGTAAAGAAGTTATTGCCGAGGGGATACATTACGCCAGTGAACGGCGCCGGGGGCCGTTTATCCGTGTGAACTGCGGCGCTATTCCGGGTACTTTGCTGGAATCGGAACTGTTCGGCCATGAAAAGGGCGCTTTTACGGGGGCGGTAAAGCGCAAGCTCGGCAAGTTTGAGCTGGCTGACCATGGGACGATTTTCCTCGATGAAATCGGGGAAATGGATAAGAAAATGCAGGTAAAACTCCTGCGTGTCCTGCAACAGAAGGAATTTGACCGGGTGGGCGGCGAGGAAACCGTGCATGTGGACGTGCGTATTATCGCGGCAACCAACCGGCAGCTGGAGGCTATGGTCAAGGACGGGACGTTCCGTGATGATTTGTACTACCGTCTGAATGTCATTCCCATAATCCTGCCGCCGCTGCGTGAGCGCATTGATGATATTCCCCTGCTGGTGGAGCATTTTGTGGAGAAAATCAGCGTGGCCACAGGCAAGAATGTCAGCAGCATTACGCCGGAGGCAATGGATATCCTCATGCGTTATAAGTGGCTGGGCAATGTGCGTGAGCTGGAAAATGTCATTGAACGGGTGATAACCCTGATGGACAGCGATACCATAACGGTGGCTGCCCTGCCTTCCTATATTAAAGGGGAGGCGGCGGACAAGGAAGTGCGGCAGCTTGATACGGACAGCGCGGTTCTGCCATGGGAGGAATATGAAAAACGCATTATCGCCAAAGCGCTGAAACAGTGCGGCAGTTTTAACGCAGCTGCCAAGGAACTGAAAATTACGCATAAAACCGTGGCCGCCAAGGCGCGCAAGTATGGTTTGTCAGAGTAATTGGTAAAATATACCATGGCTGGTAATTTTTACCAAGAAAAACGGCGAAGTTGGTAATTTTTACCAAAATAATTATTGACTGTTGGCGTTTGACACATAATGCATATTATTTTTAAAGTTCCGCAGGCCTTATATTATGGGACATATGCCCTGTTTTAGAAAAAAATACCAAGGATTTTTAAAGTTGGCACGGCAGTTGCATTATTATAGGGCAGTTAAGTTATTTCATGTTCGCAGGCCGCGTCAGGCGGTTGGAATATGGTTATGTAAAGAGGAGAGATTTAAAAATGACTCAGGAAACTGTAACGATTGAAAACAAGACTGGTATCCATGCTCGCCCGGCATCCATCTTCGTACAGACGGCTACGAAGTTCAAGTCCAAGGTTCAGATTCAGGCTAAGGGCAAGACTGTTGATGCCAAGTCCATTCTCATGATCATGAGCATGGGTCTTGTAAAAGGCACGGAAATCACGATCGTTGCTGATGGTCCGGATGAAGCTGATGCTGTAAAAGCTCTGAAGGAACTGGTTGATTCCAAGTTCGGCGAAGAATAATCATTAACCTGTAGGGTTAAGGCGCCTTCTTTCCAAGGAATGGAAACTTTGGGGGAAGGCGTTTCTTGTGTATATATAATGGTATGTGAATCAGGGGGAAAGAAAATGGCAGAAGCAATCAGAGGTAAAGGCGTTATTTCCGGTATCGCCATCGGTAAAATCATGCTGGCAGGGCAGAATCTTGACGGTTATCTCGTCAACTACCAGCCGGAAAGCAAAGAAGTAGAATTAAAAAAAGCTCAGGACGCCTTGACGGCTGTAGCTGAAACGCTGCGTGAAAATATTGACCGTCTGCAGAAGCAGAATATGGTAGAACAGGCTGCAATCATGGAAGCACATCGTATGATGGTGCAGGACCCCATGATGGCGCAGAAAATCGAAGAGAAACTGGCAGAAGATGCCAATGCTCCGCAGGCTGTGCTGAAAGCTGCTGAAGAACAGGCACAGATGTTTGAAATGATGGACGATGAATACTTCGCTGCCCGCGCTGTTGACCTGCGTGACGTTGGTAAGCGTGTAGCTAAGTACATTCTGGGCGTTAAGGAACCGGAACTGGGTGACGAGAAAGTTATCCTCTGCGGCCGTGAAATCGAGCCTTCCGTTATCGCCGGCATGCCGACTGATAAGATTGCCGGTGTAATCTTAGGTTCCGGCTCCACGACGGCACATGCTGTTATCATCGCTAAAGCCCGTGCTATCCCCACCATTGTTGGCCTCAACAAGGAAGACCGTATCGACAAGATTGCTGATGGCGACCATGTAATCATGGACGGTGAAGAAGGCAAGATTATCGTGAACCCCAGCGAAGAAGAACTGGCTGGTTACAACGAAAAAATCAAGAAACAGCAGGAACTGGCTGCTCACTATGCACAGCTCAAGGACCTGCCGGCTGTTACGACGGACGGCGTGAAGGTTGACCTCATGGCCAACATCGGCACGCATATGGACGTGGACAATGCCCTGAAATATGGTGCCAAGGGTGTAGGTCTGTTCCGTTCTGAGTTCGTATTCATGGGCCGTCAGGATATCCCTAATGAAGAGGATCAGTTCAAGGCTTATAAGGAAGCTGTTGAAAAGTGCCAGGGCAACCTCTGCGTTATCCGTACCATGGATATCGGCGGTGACAAACCCCTGCCGTACCTCAACATTCCGGAAGAAGAAAATCCGTTCCTGGGCTACCGTGCTGTCCGTATCAGTCTGCAGCGCAAGGACCTCTTCCTGCCGCAGCTGAAAGCTATCCTGCGCGCTGGTGTATACGGCAAGGTTGGTATCATGGTGCCGATGATTATCAACGTGGCTGAGTTCAAGAAGGTTAAGGAATTCATCGAAGAGGCTAAGCTGGAACTGGCGCATGAGGGCAAGGCTTATTCCGAGGATGTACAGGTTGGTATCATGGTCGAAACGCCGGCTGCTGCCGTGATGACGCCGGTCCTGGCTAAGTACGTGGACTTCTTCTCCATCGGTACTAATGACTTGGTTCAGTACACGCTGGCTTGCGACCGTGGCAATGCCAACATCGCTGAACTCTACAACCACTTCAACCCGGCTGTTCTGCAGCTGATTCAGCGCACGATCACCAGCGCTCGTGAAAACGGTATCTGGGCTGGTATGTGCGGTGAGATGGCCAGCGATCCGAATGCTGCTGTAATCCTTATGGCTATGGGCATCAGCGAACTCTCCATGAGTGCTCCGTCCATTCCGCGCGTTAAGGAAAAAATCCGCAACATCAGCTCCACGAAAGCCAAGGAAATCCTCGCTGACGTGATGAAGATGGAAGATGGCGACGAAATCAAGGCATACCTCAGCAAGGTACTGTAATTTCAAGTTACATAGTCTCGCCATTGCGCCACTTGCCGTGCTTCGCTGAGACGGCTGGCTAAAAGAAATTTTTGACCAATAATAAATCCCTATATAAAGGCTAAACTCGCTTACGCTCAAACAACGCCTTTATATAGGGATTTTTGTATGCAAAAATTTCTTTCTTAACGCCAGCCGTCTGCGCTGCGCACAGCAAGCAGCGCAGCGGCAAGGTACGTTGCCGCTGCTTAATTACAGGCCGATTTCTTCGTGGTGTTCCTGCATGCCTTTGATGCAGTGTCCCATTACTTCGCCAAGTTCCATACCGAGGTTTTTGATACCGCGGTCGATGATTTCGCGGTTGCATTTGGCGGCGAATTTCTTGTCCTTGTATTTTTTCTTGAGAGATTTTACGGCCATGCCGTCCAGACGTTCCGGGCGCATGAGGGCGTAGGCCTGAATAATACCGGTGAGTTCGTCCACGGCAAAGAGGCTTTTCTCCAGATTGGTGACAGGCTGAGCCTCTTCTGTGGTAATGCCGTAACCGTGCGAGATAATGGCTTTGATATCTTCCTCGTCCACACCTTCGGGGGCGAGGAAGTCCCGGACATGGTGGCAGTGTTCATCGGGGTACTGCTCGTAATCCACATCATGAAGCCAGCCGATGGCGGCCCAGTGGTCCTTGTCTTCGCCGTAGGCCTCGGCCATGGCGCCCATGGCGGCACTGACAGCGGCTGCGTGATGGAAGAGGTGTTCTTCGCTGGTGTGTTTGGGTAAAATTTCCTTAGCGCGAGCGAGGGTTAATTTGCTCATGTATATGCCTCCAATGTGTAACTTTGTAAATATCTCCTGTTAGTATAGTTTTTTATGCGGCTGCTGTCAATCAGTTCCGGGGATGGGGGCTCTGGTAGTGGGCTACGGCCCAGCCGTCGCGGCCCCGTTCCTTTACCTGATAGAGCGCCTGGTCAGCATTGTACAGCAGCTCCTGATAATCATGTCCGTGGGCAGGATAGAGGGCAATGCCGATGCTGGCGGAGAGTGGCGGTGTGGCATCAGGCTCCAGATTGTGCGCGGCCTCGATGATGCGCCGGGCAACGTTGTCTATGGTATGGCGTGGCAGGTTGTCCAATACCAAAATGAACTCATCACCGCCGAAACGTCCGGCGGCATCTCCTGCCCGGATGATATGTGTAAGGCTCAGGGCGAACCGCCGCAGGATATCATCACCGCGTGGGTGTCCTAAGGTGTCATTGGCCTCTTTGAAGTGGTCCAAATCGATGATGAACAGGGCGTGGCAATGGCCATCGGTGGGCGGCTGGGCGAGTATTTCGCCCCCGGCGGCCTCGATGGCGGCTTTGTTCAGCACACCGGTCAGGGCATCTGTTTCGGCCATGGCTTTGTAGATTTTTTTGCTATGGTTGGCCTCTTTCAGTTCCTCAATGGTTGATGTCAGGTCGTTGTTTTTTTCTTCGAGCAGGGCGCGGGCCTTTTCCATGGCTGTCTGGTGATGGTGCTGAAAGAAGATTCCGGCGAGCAGCAGGAGGAGAAGGCCAAAGACCATCCCTATCTGCAAGGGGTAAAAGGTCATGAGATGCTGCAGGGAGAAATCCGGCTCTGTTGCAATGATGTGTTTTTGAATGATATGCGTGCGCGTTTCGGGATTTATCTGGGTGATGGCTTTGTTTAAAATCCCCTGCAGTATGCGCGGCTGATTGTTGGAGATAACCACGCTCATGGGGACGCTTATGGAGGCGTCGGGAATGATGGTCAGTTCCGGGTAGAGGGACAAGGGGCGGTCAATATCCAAGGTGCTGTTGCCAATCAGGGCCAGATCATACTGATTTTCGTTTACGAGATTGATGGCCTCACTGGCGGAAAACGCACTTTCCGAAAAATGCCAGTCAGGAAATTTTTGCCGTAAATATGTCAGCATGGAGGGCGTGCTCCGGGGAATAATCAGATTGACATTTTCCCCAATAGAGGGCAGAGTGCGGACTTTGCCGATGTAGGAGTAGGCCACTTCCAGCAGCGGCGTGGTATAGTAAAACGGCATGTGGGCCACTGAGCCGGCATAGATATCCAGCATCATATCGGCCTGGCCAGTGGTCAGCAGGTTGATGGCCTGCTCGTAGTCCGCGGCGTGGACATAGGTGAATTTGAGTCCGGAATTCCTGGCCAGAATATCTATGAGGTCAGGGTAAATTCCCCGGGCGTTATGATTAGTTTCATCGTATTCGATATACGGGGGTGCAGCGCCGTATATGGCTACACGCAAGGGGGATTGCCGGGCAATGAACTGGCTTTCCTCCGGGGTATAATGTATCAGCTGGAAGTCCAGCTGATGAGCCAGAAACTCGGAAAGCCCAGGTCCTAAACGGGGATTTTCCTGCGTGAGTTTTTGCAGGGCAGTTTCCATTTCCTGCAGCAGTTCCTGTTTGGCGCTGACAGTTGCCACACGGACGGGAATGCGGGCATAGGCCAGTAAGAATTTCTCGGCAGGTGTGACATTGGTGGCCGTATCGACGACTAAATCAATGTCTTTGTCCTTCAGGGCCGTCAGCATGGCCGTTTGATCAGGGTACTCATAGACGGAAACGGTCAGCTGGTGTTCCTGCCGGAACTGGGTAAAGGCAGCATTGGCTGGCCGTCCTCTTATAATGCCGACACGGGCACCGCTAAGGGTGTTTAAATCCTTGGGATTGAAACGGGTATCGCCCGGTGCGGTGTAAAATCCCTCCACGTCATAACCGAAGTTGGATTCACCAAAGACTAGGGTGTGGGTGTTCTTTAAAGAGGGGGGATATTCTACAGAAAGCAGCAGGTCGATGTCGGCATTGAACAAGCTGTTATAGGCGTCTTCCGGGGTAAGGGTGATAAGTTCATAGCCACAGTCAGTCCGTTTGGATAATTCGTCCAGATATTGAATATAGTACTGACGGATAATGTGGGAATTTAACAGGGAGGTATCCGGCTGAATATAGCCAATCTTTACACAACGGTCCTCAGCAGAAAGCTGCCCGGGGAACGCTGGGGAAAAAATTATCCACAGGGCTAAGATACAGGATATAAGGGCCTTCATTTTGTTCACCACCTTGTATGCATAGCTATATAGGCACTAATTCGTGAAAAAGCGGTGATTTTCCTGCTGCTTATTTTACAGGAATATGTGGATAAAGCCGGGGTTGTACACAGGTTATACACCTAAATTGGGGATAATGTGGATAAGTTTGTGGATAACTGGGTGATTATCTGCTATAAACGGTATCGTAAAGCGCATGAATGAATTTTTTTGTGTTGATATGAACCTGACTCATGGCAGGTTTTTCGTCATTTTCGAGCAGACGCATGGTGTTGCGGATATCGTTGTAGTCAAAGTACAGGGGAGCCAGTTCTTCAAAACGGGGATTGGTGTAATCGAGTGAACCCATGGTGGCGATATTCACATGAGCCTGGAAAATAGCCCGGCGCAGCCGCTGTTCCATGGCTTTGCACTCTTTTTCCGGTTCGGGGGCCTGCCTTTTTTGGGCAACGGCGGAGAACAGGTTTTTGAGGGCCGGGAGCTGGCCGTTGTTTTGGGCGATATAGCTGATGATGTCAGATAAATCAGGGGCGGCGGGGCTGCTCAGGATTCCGAGTTCCTTTAAGGCGGTGTCACAGCGCTGCTGACTTGTCAGCTTGGGTGCAGCCGTCATTGGTGCCTTAGGGGTGAGATTTTGCAGGGAGTTTTGCAGATTTTGGGCAAAGGATTCCAGCCGCAGGTGCTCGCTGACACTGCGCAGGACGCTGACGATTTCATTGCGGTTTAAGGGCTTGGTGATGTAGTAGTCAATGCCGTTTTCGTAGGCTTTGCCTACCATATCCTTGCTTTCTACCTGCGAGAGCATGATTATTTTACCGGCAAAGCCGCCTTTGAGGCGGCGGACAGCTTCGATGCCGTCAATGCCCGGCATCAGCATATCAATTATGAGGATGTCGATAGAGGTGAGCTGAGCCGCTGTCAGGTCGGCTGCGGAGGGCAGTGACTGGCTGACTGTGCCCAGTTCATAGTCTTCGATTATATCCTGCAGCATCATGCGGATGGCCTCGTCGTCATCGATTAGCATTATATTCATGGTTGTACTCCTTGGTTGGTGTTATTTTTGTGCAGTTTATCGCAGGGCAGGATGAGATGGCAGGTAACTTCGTCCTTGCCATCTGATGTGATGGAAATATGGCCGCCGAGCTCCTCTGTCTGATGTTTTACGTATGTCAGCCCTACGCCGCTGGAGGCCTTGCCGGAACTGTCGAATTTTGTAGTATACCCCGGGGTAAAGATTCTTGTCAGGCGCTGGGGCGGTATATAGCTGCCGGTGTTTTCCAGCGTGATGATGAGTTTGTTGTCGCCATGGCCGCCGTCAATGGTGAGGGTGATGGTTCCCCGTGTGGGGATGGCTTCAATGGCGTTGGCGGTGAGGTTATTCAGGATAGACAGCAGGAGGAAGACATTGAGGGGCGGCAGTCCTTTGGGGACATTGGTGAAAAAGAGGATTTCCTTGTTTTGGGTACGGGCGTATTTTTTTTGCATGTGGACGAGGAGCTGGGCGATTTTATCGGGGGGCAGGAAGTCGTCCACACGGCGGCTCTTTGTGAGTTCGCGCAGACTGGCGTAAATCCGCTGATTGGTTTTCTTGATTTCGTGGCATTGTCCGGCAATACGCAGCAGTTCCTGTGCCAGCCACTTTCCCTCCGGCGTCCGGGCGGCGGCCTTCAGCTCTTCGTAGACGTTATAGCAGTCCCGGGTGACTGCTTCGGCACTGGTCAGGGTGTAGCGCAGTTCAAAGACTTCTTCGTATAGGCCCGATATCAGCATGGTCAGGCGGTTCTTTTCCTTGGTTTTTCTGTCCAGCCGCATTTCCGTGTTGTAGAGCTGGAACAGGAAGAAAAAGGAGAGGATGAAGAAACAGCGCAGGATGGCAATGAGTATCAGCCTTATCAGCATGCCGAAGGTGAAGCTCTCTGCCTGCTTATAGGCGATGGCATTCATGGCGGCCAGCTCCCCGACGCTGGCAAAAACCTCTGCCACGATGGCCCAGACAGCAATGCTCAGGGCCTGCTCGTAGATGGAGCGCCGGTTTAGCTCCGGCAGGGCAAAGAACAGGGAATAGCAAAAGTAATAGAAGAAATTGGGAATATGGGCGATAAAAGCCTCGCTGGGGGGGAGCCCATAGAAGATGTCCAGCCCCGTGCGAAAGAGGGTGACGGCGATGCCGGCCACCGTGCCGGTGAACAGCCGGGGAAAGCGGCTGAGCCACAGCAAAAATAGCAGGAATATCGGCGAGCCAAAGCTCACCCTGAAACTGGCAAAATCCCCCGAAAAAGGATGTATTTTCGGCTCTCCGGCCAGAGGAACCAGAATTATCATAAAGAACAAAACAAAATAATCAAGGCGGCGCGGTTTGCCGTTTTCCATGGCGAAACTCCTTTGATATGAAAAAATTATGAAAAAATAAAATAAGTAAATTCATCGGATTGTGTAGTTTTTTGTAGTCATTCATTTATATTATTATCATCAATTGTACCATAAGTCAAACGGCAATTATATGAATAGTAGGTAAAGTAAGACTTATGGACTATTAAGGAGGTAAAAGAAATGTCCGACTCAAACAATCAGGGACTTAGTCCTCTGGTCCGTGGCCTCATGTGTGTGGCTATCGGCGCAATCATCTGGTTTATTCCGGCACCGGCCGGAGTGACTGCTCAGGCCTGGGGCCTGTTGGCTGTCTTCATCGCTACTATCGCAGGTTTTATCCTGCAGCCGATGCCCATCGGCGCAATCGCGCTGATTGCCCTGACGCTGCTGCCTATTCTGGGAATTATGAAAACGGGTGAGGCATTGGCAGGTTTCTCCAATACGACAATTTGGTTAATCGTTTCCGCCTTCATGTTTGCCGAAGGTTTTATCAAGACCGGCCTGGGCAAGCGCATTTCCTATATGCTGCTTTCCAAGTTCGGCAGCAGCACCCTGCGCGTTGCTTATGTAATGAGCGCGGCTGACTTTGTTATCGCTCCCTTTACGCCGTCCAATACGGCCCGCGGCGGCGGTATCATTTTCCCGATTGTCCGCAGTATCACCTCCGCCATTGGGGCTGATGTGGATAAAAAGACCAACATGCGTACAGGTGCATTCCTGATGTTCAGTGCTTATGCCGCTGTTATTACCTCGGCTTGTATCTTCCTGACGGGCGCGTCCAATAACGTGCTGTGCAACACTTTGGCGCAGGAAATATTCGGTACGTCCATCGGCTGGGGTGACTGGTTCCTGGCCTGCATTATTCCCGGTCTTATCCTGACCGTGGCTACGCCGTATATTCTGTATAAACTCATTAACCCCGAGCTGAAAAATACCCCGGAAACCATGGAACTGGCTAAACGGGAGCTTTCCGAGATGGGCCCCATGTCCACCAAGGAAATCATTTTGAGCTTCATCTTCGTCATTGCGCTCATCATGTGGGCAACAGGCTCCTATCATGGTATTGATTCTGCCTTCGTAGCACTGCTTGGCCTTTCGGCTATGCTGCTGACCGGCATCCTCAACTGGTCTGATGTGGCACATCAGCATGCGGCATGGGACGTACTCGTATGGATGGGCGTATTGGTAAATATGGCCGCCTTCCTGTCCAAGTTTGGTCTGATGAAATGGTTTGCCGGTGTTATGGCTGCGCAGTTCGCTGGTATGGAATGGATGATGATGCTCATCGTTCTCAGCATTATTTACACCATGGCCCATTACCTGCTGGCCAGCAACTCGGCACATATCATGGCCCTGTTTGCCGCCTTTGCTACGATTCTCGTGGCTGCCGGTGCTCCGGTGCTGGGCGTGCTGATTCTGTTCGGCGCACTGTGCAATAGTGCCTCCTTCCTCACTCATTACGGCTGCGGTGTTACGCCGATATTCTTCGGTGCCGGTTTCATGGGACAGGGTGAATGGTGGAAGATTGGTTTCATCATTACGGTTCTCCACATTGTGGTGTGGATGGGCGTTGGCCTCCCAGTGATGAAGGTTATAGGCATGTTGTAATAAGAAAAAAAGATGGACAAATTTTTAAAATGTACTTGAATGTATTATGTATACATGATACAATAAGAGCAAGTCGAAGGATTATCGATAAATAAATACGAATTATAATTCTTGGGCTGATTATGCTAACGATATGTTTAAAGTGCTATAAAGGAAAGGAACGTGGATAACAATGAGAAAAGAGCATGATTTCCTTGGTGAACTGGAAATTCCTGATGATGTGTACTATGGTGTACAGACCACCCGTGCCATTGACAACTTCAAGATTACCGGTCAGAAAATTGATTCTGACTTTGTACAGTCCTATGCCAAGGTAAAGAAGGCTACTGTTATCGCTAACATGGCTACGGGCCGTATGCCTAAAGAAGTGGGTGAACCGCTGAAACAGGCTGCTGATGAAATCATCGCCGGCAAATTCCTGGACCAGTTCCCTGTTGACCCGATTCAGGGCGGCGCTGGTACTTCTGTAAATATGAATGTTAATGAAGTTATGTGTAACCGTGCGCTGGAAATCATTGGCAAACCGAAAGGGAGCTATGATATCATCAGCCCGAACAACCATGCCAACATGGCTCAGTCCACGAACGATACGTTCCCGACCAGCATCAAGGTTTGTCTGTCCTATAAGGGCAAGAAACTGACGGCTGCGCTTGACAGACTGGCTACGGAATTAGAGGCTAAATCCGTAGAGTTCAAGGATATCCTCAAAATGGGCCGTACTCATTTGCAGGACGCTGTACCCATTACGCTGGGACAGGAAATGGGTTCCTATGCCTCCGCTGTACGCCGCGGCATCGACCGTATTGACCATGCTATCGACAGCATTCATGTGGTCAACATGGGCGGCACGGCTGTAGGCACGGGCCTCAATGCTGAACCGGAATACATCACGAAGGTTGCTGAGGCACTGACGGAAGTCACCGGTGAAAAATATGTTACGGCCGGCAACATCATCGACGCTACGAACAACACGGACGGTTTCTCCGATGTATCGAGTGCTATGAAGACGACGGCACTGGTACTCATCAAGATGGCTAACGACTTCCGTCTGATGGCCTCCGGTCCGCGCTGCGGCCTCAATGAACTCAAGCTGCCGATGCGTCAGCCGGGTTCCTCCATCATGCCGGGCAAGGTAAATCCGGTTATCGCGGAAGTTCTCGACCAGGCTTGCTATCAGGTAGTAGCAAATGATATCGCCGTATCTTTGGGCGTAGAAAACGGCCAGTTTGAACTGAACGTTATGGAGCCGGTTATCAGTTTTAACCTGTTCAATGCCATGACATACCTGACCAATGCTGTTAACACCTTTACTGACAAGCTGCTGAAAGACCTGCAGCCCAACAAGGAACAGTGCCAGGAATGGCTTGACAAGAGTGTTGGTATCGTAACGGCTATGCTGCCGCATATCGGTTATGAAAACTCCGCTATGATTGCCAAAGAGGCATACAACACGGGCCGTCCGGTGCGTGAAGTAATTCTGGAGAAGGGGCTCATTACCAAGGAACAGATGGATAAGATTCTGGAACCGAAGGAAATGACCACTCCGGGTATCGCCGGCAAATAATAAGCTAATCTTAGTAACATTTTCATAACATAGCAAAAGGCTTGGGGCAAGGCCCTGAGCCTTTTTTGAATGCATTTTTTTAGAAAAATAAGAGTGTCCTGTTGCAACGAGCCACTCATTGTGTTATACTAAATCCTGTCGTTGAAGTGGTGACATGGGGTTATAGCTCAGTTGGTTAGAGTGTCTCGTTGACATCGAGGAGGTCACAGATTCGAATTCTGTTAACCCCACCATTGCTCGCCTAGCTCAGTTGGCTAGAGCATCTCCGTCACATGGAGGGGGTCGGGGGTTCGAATCCCTCGGCGAGCACCATAAGGAATTTTTTAGGAAGCCGCAGGGCTTCCTTTTTTGGTTGACAGTAGGCTGACCACTATGTATAATTAAATTACGAAGAAGACTTAGCGTCATGTCTATTCACTAAAAAACGACACCCGTTGATGAAGAGCCTGGAAAACTTATCATCAACGGGTGTTTTTGGTTGGCAAAAGGGCAATAATCAGAAATTCTTGCTAAATGTTTTTGTAAATAGTATAATACGTATATAAAGTGATTAGGTTCATACTAAGTCCAAAAAAGAAAAGCCCCGCTGGTGTGACGGCCAGCAAAGGGGCTTTTCTTATGTTCATCTGCTTGACGGAGCAGGGGGGACAGATAGTTGGATTACCACGTTGTATGCCGGCTACATACCCAACCAGTGCAATACAAACTCAGCGATAATTCCGCCGATAATACTTGCAAGCACATTGACCGTAAAAGTGAAAAGATTCATAACCTAAGACCTCCTTCCTCGCCGGATTAACCTTTGACGAAGGCTGTGGCAACAACCTGATTATAACGCCGTTGTTCCAGTTTTGCCATAGGCAAAACTTCCTCTTGGCGTTTCAACGAGGCGGGAGATATGCTCGCCGCCTGTTTTGGTATTCGTTTTTCTTGCCTCGTTATAGTATAATTCAGCTTTGATAGCAATTGGTGAGGCTTGGAAAATATACGGAATTGTATGAATAATTATATTTTAATTATATTTTATTAAAAACCTTGCAAATGGCTTTCAGTTGTGCTACGATAATCACGGTTCTGAAAAGAGCATGCACCATTTGAGGAAACATGGACACTCATAATTTTGCAGCTCTTTCAGAATAGATGTTAATTTATTCTATTTATGAAGGAGGAGTTTCTTTATGAAAAAGACTCTCGTATCCGCTCTGACGACCGCTCTGGTTGTTGGTGCTGCCAGCACGACTTTCGCTGCTGCAAATCCGTTCTCCGATGTTCCTGCTGACCATTGGGCTTATGACGCTGTAAGCCAGCTGGCTGCTGATGGCGTAATCGATGGTTATGGCGACAGCACCTTCAAGGGCAACCGCAACATCACCCGTTACGAAATGGCTCAGATGGTAGCTAAGGCTATGGCTAAGAACACCAGCGGTGCTGACAAGGCTCTCGTTGACAAACTGGCTGCTGAGTTCGCTGCTGAACTCAATAACCTCGGTGTTCGCGTTGCCAACCTCGAACGCAATGCTGACATGGTTAAATGGAATGGTACGGCAGAGTACACTTTCAGCCGTTACTCCATTGAAGATGGCGATGATGCTAGCCACAACAACTTCCTGTTCCGTCTCGAACCGTCTGCTGAAGTAAACAATAACTGGCATGTAAAGGCTCGTCTCGATGCCAACAGCAATGCTAAGACCGATGCTGGCGATGATGGCAACGTTAAACTGGAACGTATCTGGGCTGAAGGCGTGTACAACAACGTTACCGTAAAACTCGGTAAGTTCGCTACTCCTGATGATGATACTATCGCTGATACCGCATTCTCTGGTGCTGAAGTTGCTTATGCTCCGGCTCAGGGTTTCAATGCTGTTATTGGTGCTGGCCGCTTGAAATCCAACGACGCAGCTGCCGGTGTATTCAACGGTACGCTGACCTACGATGGTGCTACGAATGCTGAAATTGAGTCTGGTAATCAGACTGCAGCTTATGCCTATGTAGGTGTGGGTTACAAGAAGAAGAAGTTTGATGGTGCTCTCCGTTATCATTATCTGGCTGGTGATGGGTTCAATCATAAGTACCTCGATAATGCTGGTGCTGTACAGGTTGGCAACAACTATTCTGATGATGCCGATGCAGATAAGGCTAGCATCTGGCTGTTAAAGGCTAACTATGACTTCACCAAGGATTGGGGCGTAAAGGGTTTCTACGCTCAGAATCAGAAGGCAGATGTCAACAAGAAGGCTTACAGCTTTGAAGTTGACTACAAAGGTGCAGAAGCTGAAAACAAAGGCACTTGGGGTGTTTGGGCAGCTTACCGTTACTTCGGCAAGAACGCTTTCGTTTCCAGCCCGTGGGATGTAATCCGCATGAACCAGAAGGGTTTCGAAATCGGCGGTAACTACGCTATCTTCAAGAACACGGTTATCACGCTCCGTTATGGCCATGGCAAGACTCTCGGCGATAACAGCAATACCGTTAACAACTACTTCGCTCGTGTAAACTTCTTCTTCTAAGAAGTAGTTACAAGCATATAAAAACCTGCCTCTCGGGGCAGGTTTTTTGTATGCAATAAGGCCGCAACCGCTCACAGGGCGGCTTTTTTCATGTGTTTTTCATATTTTCTAATGGAATTATAATTTGACTTAAAATTTAAAGTGTGCTATATTGACGGTAGTCTAAGAAGAAAGATTGGCAAACTTAGAGGAAACATGGACACTCTTAGGTATAACCAATCTTCCTTCAGGACAAATGTTAATTCTATTTTATTGAAGGAGGAGATTCTCATGAAGAAGACTCTCGTATCCGCTCTGACGACTGCTTTGGTTGTTGGTGCTGCCAGCACGACTTTCGCTGCTGCAAATCCGTTCTCCGATGTTCCTGCTGACCATTGGGCCTATGACGCTGTAAGCCAGCTGGCTGCTGACGGCGTAATCGATGGTTATGGCGACAGCACCTTCAAGGGCAACCGTAACATCACCCGTTACGAAATGGCTCAGATGGTAGCTAAGGCTATGGCCAAGAACACCAGCGGTGTTGACAAAGCCCTCGTTGACAAACTGGCTGCTGAGTTCGCTGCTGAACTGAACAACCTCGGTGTTCGCGTTGCTAACCTCGAACGCAATGCTGATATGGTTAAGTGGAACGGCGAAGCTCGTTACACCTTCGCTCGTACTTCTGTTGAAGATGGTGACGATAGCAGCACGAATCAGTTCAGACTCCGTCTCGAACCGTCTGCTGAAGTAAACAGCAACTGGCACGTAAAGGCTCGTCTCGATGCTGATGTGAATTCTAAAAAAGATTCTGGTGATGGCAACGCCAATGATGGCGACAAGGTTACCTTGAAGCGCATTTGGGCACAGGGCGACTACAAAAACTTCACCGTTAAGCTCGGTAAGTTTGGCGGCATGAACAACGACAGCTTTGCTGATGTTGACTACTCCGGTGCTGAAGTTACCTTTGGTAAAAATGTAAAGGGTATTATTGGTGCTGGCCGTTTGAATAGAAAGAGCTATGGCGACAACACTGCTGTTATTGATGCTGCTAATTATCAGTATGTTGGCGTTGAAGGCCAGAAGAAGAAATTCTCCGGTGGTCTTTACTGGCATCACCTGAACCGTGGCAACTTGGCTGGTGAATTGAATGCAGCCTATGGTAATGCAGAAGTTGCTACTCCTTACAGTGAAGATGGTGAAAAGTCCGAGTTCAACCTGATTGCTGCTAAGGCCGCTTACCGTTTCAACAAGAGCATTGCTATGAACGGTTTCTATGCTACGAACCGTAATGCTGACAACTACAATCGTGCATGGGGCGTAGAGGCTGACTACAAAGGTGCTCAGAAGGAAAATAAAGGTACCTGGGGTGCTTGGGTAGCTTACCGTCATGTTGGTGCATTCGGTGTAATCAACCCGACTTGGGATGTTGTTAAACGCAACCAGAAGGGCTGGGAAATCGGCGGTAACTACACTATCTTCAAGAATATTGTAGCTACGCTCCGCTATGGCCACAACAAAGACATCGCTACCGACAATACGGTGAACACCTACTTCGGTCGTGTACAGTTCTTCTTCTAATCCTACGATTAGCAGATTATATGGCACAAACAAAGACCTCCACTACGGTGGAGGTCTTTTTCTATGCAGGTTAGGTGTTTGCCTATGGAAAAATACAGCCAATGGCGGTATAATATTAAAGTGTTGAATTGTATAATTATCTCGATGTGAGGAGAGATTTAATGAATAAAAATGCAAAACTGGCCGGGGTTATAATGACTGCCATGCTTTTGCCATCGTTGGGCGGGACAGCCATGGCTGCTTACAGTGCAGACTCGGACACGGGGATTACGGCACTGGATTATATCGAAAATGCTCACCGGGCAGAACGAGAAAACCGCCTGACGGAAGAACAGAAAAAACTGCTGGCTGATGCAGAGGCGTTTGGTAAGTCATTGCAATATCCGTTGGATAAAAAGAAGGCCTCACCTATAGCTTTTGAGGGGGAAGACCTTACTTATGACGAACGCGACGGCAGTTTTATAGCCAAGGGCAAAGTGGATATTTTGCAACTCGACGCGCATCGTTTTCAAAGTGAATTAGTCACGGGGAATACCAAGACCGAGGATATCAGTGTCCCGGATAAGGCACATGTTTTGCAAATGACGCCGGGGCAGACCAGAGTGACTTTGGATGGTTACAAGGTCAAATATAATTACGGCAAAAAGATTGGCTCCATGGAAGACGGCAAGGGCAAGGCCGGAGCACATTACATCACGGGTAAGCGTTTTGAGTTTTACCCTGACAAAATCGTTGTTTACAACGGCACCGATACCAAATGCGGCGCTAAAAAACCTGATTACCACATGGCGGCAGAAAAGATGGTCATTTATCCTAACGATAAAGTAGTTATGGATAAGGTACGTTTCTGCATCAAGGGAAAGACGATTTTTACGCGTGACCATTATGAGGCCGGCATTGGGGATAATGCCAGTGGCGATAAAACATGGCCCAGAGTTGGTTACAACAGTAAGGATAAATTGTGGATTAGCTGGGGACAAAAATTCGGTCTGCGTCCGAACGTAGCTCTTAATACTAATTTTATGGTAACAGGTGCCGATGGTTGGCGCAGCAATTATGATATTACCTGGGGCAACCGTGGTATGTCCACAGGCGTCAGATATGGTTATTTTCAAGATAGCAATGATAAGTGGATAAAGAAACAGCCGTCCTATTTTTGGAATTATGGACATCGGCTGGGACACAGTCATTTTACTTACAGTCTGGGCGTTGAACATGGTGAATGGTACGGCAATGGTGTTCATAGTGATCACACGGAATATAATTTCGGCTTAGGCTATGACCCGATAAAGTTCAACCGCTACACGCTTTACCTGCATACAGGTTATAATATAACCAAAGAATCTTACAATGCCTCAAAGGTGAATGGTTTTACGGCTGATGCTGTGCTGACCAAGGACTTTGATGACCGTTGGGCTGCTTATGTGGGATATCATTACAGCAAGAAGAACAGCAGAAATACCCTGTTTACCTATAATACGGACGATTACTCACGTAAACTGGAGTCCGGGTTCAGCTATCGTATAGACGACAAAAACCGCCTGGCTGTAGGTACTAAGTACGATATGGACCATAGGGAATGGAAGAACATAGATTACTATTGGTATCATGATATGCATTGTGCGCAGGTTATTCTGCGATATAAGTCCAAGGAAAATTCCTGGAACGTTCGTTGGGAGTTTACACCCTGGTAAGGGAGTTAGGTTTAATGAAAGAAGAATTAGCCGGTATCATTGAAGAGATACAAGGCAAACGCATATTAGTTATCGGTGACATGGTGGCCGATATTTATCTGGAGGGGCGGATTTCCCGGATTTCCCGGGAGGCGCCTGTGCTGGTGCTGCAGCAGGCTGGGGAAAAAATCATCGCCGGCGGCGCGGCCAACGTGGTAAATAATGTGGCAACTTTGGGCGGTCAGGCTTTTGCTGTGGGGCTGTTGGGGCTTGATAATGCGGCTAAGGGGCTGAAAGCGGCGCTGGAGAAGAACGGTGCGCATACGGATGGGCTGTTCTGCGATGAAAAGCGTCCCACAATTGCCAAGACCAGAGTTATTGCCGGGGGCCGGGCGACGGTCAGCCAGCAGATTGTCCGTATTGACCGGGAAAGTGACGAACCTATGACGGCGGCTTTTGAACAGCTGTTATTGCAGTATGTCAAGGGCCTGCTGCCGCAGGTTGACGGTGTGGTGCTGAGTGACTATGGCTCCGGGACGATAACGGAGGCCCTGCAGGCTATGATAATCTCCTACTGCCGGGAGCATAATATCCCCAGTATGGTCGATTCCCGTTATGATATTCACCGCTTTAAAAATATCTGCTATGTCAAGCAGAATGATGCGGAACTGGCGGCAGCTGTAGGGCGGAGCCTGCCTGATGACGAAAGTCTGTTCACGGCCGGACAGGAGCTTTTGACGGAGCTGGCGGCTGACGGTGTGCTTATAACGCGTGGCGAAAAAGGCATGGTGCTGCTGGAAAAGGACGGGGCTATTCATGATATTCCCGTGGCAGACAAGAGTGAAGTTTTCGATGTATCCGGTGCCGGTGATACCTGCGTGGCTACGGTGATACTGGCACTGGCGGCCGGGGTGGAACCTGCCCGGGCGGCAGAACTCAGCAATGTGGCCAGCGGTATCGCCGTGCGCAAATTGGGCACCGCTACGGTTTCCGCTGAGGAACTGCGCCGGGCTTTGCGCTGAAGGAGTATATATGTTAGTTGCACGTAAAGATATAAAGACTTTTTGTGAAATCCTGCGGCAGGGCGGCAAGAGAATCGTCTTTACCAATGGCTGCTTTGATATTCTGCATGCCGGGCATGTGACGTACCTGGAGGCGGCCAAGGCACAGGGCGATATTCTTGTGCTGGGGCTGAATACAGACGAATCGGTGCGCCGTTTGAAGGGGCCGGAGCGTCCTATCAACGGTGAGCTCGACCGGGCCAAGGTCGTGGGGGCGTTAAAGGCCGTAGATTATGTGGTGTTCTTTGGCGAACAGACGGCAGAGGCTGTGATAGCCGAAGTGCGTCCTGATGTGTACGTCAAGGGCGGCGACTATACGCTGGACACCCTGCCCGAGGCCAAAATCGTGCAGAGCTACGGCGGTAAGGTGGCTTTTATCGACATGGTCGCGGGACGCTCGACGACGAATATAATCAAGAAGATAAAGAGTTAAGGAAATGAAGAATTTTTTAATCGTGAAATTAAGTGCCATCGGCGATGTGCTCCATGCCCTGCCGGTGGCTTATGCCTTGAAGGACAGGTATCCCGACTGTCATATCAGCTGGGTGGTGGAACCGGCGGCCTATGAAATCCTCAAAATGGTGCCGGTGATTGACGAGCTTATTCTGTTCAAGAAGAAGGAATTTCGTTCTCTCGGCGGCTTTATGCAAAACTTTGGCCCGCTGCGCCGTCAGCTCCAAAAGCGGCATTATGATGTATCCCTGGATTTGCAGGGGCTGTTTAAATCGGCGGCTATCACCTGGGTGGCCGGAGCTAAGGAAAAAATCGGTACCTGCTTTATGCGCGAGGGCAGCGACAAAATAAGCCGCCCTGTCGTGGGGCCGAATGCCCGTAATCATGTCATTGAGCAGTATCTTGATGTGGCCCGGGCTTTGGGCTGTAATGGTGACCAGATAAAGTTTGGCATTGAAGTGCCGGAACGGGAACAGGATATCGCGCGCCGGCTGCTCGCCCAGTGCGGTATGAATGCCAGCAATCCTTATGTGGCCTTGGTTATCGGTGCCAGCAGTCCCAACAAGCGCTGGACGTCCGAGGGCTTTGCCAAGTTGTCGGACTGGCTCTATGAGCAGCGGCTGATTCCCGTTATGGTGGGCGGCGGCCCGCGTGAGGAACAATGGGCGCAGGAAATTGAGTATATGACGGACGTGCCGCCGGTAAATCTGGTGGGACGTACGACGCTGCCACAGCTGGCAGCGGTACTGCAGGGCGCGGCCGTTACCGTCTGCGGTGACACCGGTCCCGGCCATTTGTCCCTGGCGCTGGGGACTAAGACTATCATGCTTATCGGCCCGACGAATATTAACCGCACCGGCCCGTATACGCAGATGGAAAATGCTGTGCAAATCAGCCGTGACTGCCGCTACTGTTGGAAACGCAGCTGTCCCAAGGGCCTGGACAAGGAATGTATGGAGGACATAACCGTAGACATGGTGGCACGGAAAATAAAGGAGATTTATTGACATGAGGCTTAGGGGATATTGGCACAATATCCAATTGGATTTACGGTTGTTCTTCTTTTTACTATTGTTGATGGCGCTGTACCGCGTGCTGTTTATGGCCGGTATGAGCAGTTTTATGGGGCCGGCGGCGGATATGCAGGATATTCTGGTTTCCAACTTTGTGGGTATCAGACTGTCGTTAAAAAGTGCCGGCGGTTTTGCCCTGCTGGGCTTTGTGCTGGCAACACTGCCGGCCCTGGTTATTCCCAGTCTGCACTGGGGCAGGGCGCGGCTCGTGGTGGGCAGCCTGGCCAGTTTCCTGCTGACCGTGCTGTTTATCGCCCGGTTTCCCTATTATAAAGAATTTCACATGACCTACAGCATGCAGATTTTTCAAGGCCTGCACGATGATAAGACAGCCCTGCTCGGTACGATGGTGCATGAGTACGGTCTGATTCAGGGGCTGGCAGCTGCTGTAATCGTCACGGCTGTGCTGACCTGGATTCTGAACAAACTGCTGAGCCGGCCCACGAAGGAAATAAACTTGCCCATAGGCAGCTGGGGCGCAGGTATACTGGCGTTTGTCAGCACCTTTGCCTTTATGTTTTTCTGCCGCTGGGGCGGCGGTGTTTCCTACGCTACCGGCGTGAACTGGGAACATTGTGCCCTGACCAAAGATGATTTTCTCAATGAGTGTATTCTGGACGATGTGCAGGGTATATACCGGGCCATCAACACGGAAAAGCGCATGCAGCAGGGGGATATCTATGGCGTGGACAAGGCGGCCCTGGCGCAGATACAGGAGGCTGACGCTGCCCGGGCTATTGCCAGACAGACGCCGGGGGCCAAGCTGGCCAAACCGCGTCACATTTTTATCATTCTCGAAGAAACCGGCATGCAGTGGCCGCTGCTGGATAAGTATGAGGACTTGCATATCGCTGACGGCATAAAGGGCCTGGGTAAAGACGAACAAGGCTATTATACGCCGAACTTCATGCCCAATGGGGAATTCACCTCCGTGGCGATTACCGGTATTATTACAGGTATTCCCGAGATAAATGTCCGGGTAAATTACCAGCCACGCAGTTATCAGGGGCTTTACCCTACGGCCTTGTCCATACCGTTCCATGAATTGGGCTATAAAGTGGACTTTTGGTACGGCGGCGCACCGTCCTGGGACGCAATAAGCCGGCTGGCCCTGGCACAGGGCTTTGATAATTTCTACGGGTTCCCGGACCTGCACGCCCCCAAGACGACACCGTGGGGCACGAATGATGGTTACCTGTTCGCTGCACTTAAACAGCATTTAGATCAGGAAGAACCGACGGTGCATGTCATCATGACCACCAGCAACCATCCGCCTTATAATCTGGATTTGCAGGCGGAAGGCTTTGATGTAGATAAGGCTGAGGCATTGGTGCGCAAATTGATTCCCGATGAAAAGGACCCCCATAATCTGGCGGTTGAGCTCGGGCATTACTGGTACATGGACAAAGTGGTGACGAATTTTGCCCGGGAGACACTGGCTGCCTATCCGGACAGTTTGTTTGTCATTACCGGCGACCATGCGGTGCGTTCGAATCCGGGGCCCAAGCCCACGTTGTTTGAATTCCAGTCCGTGCCGTTTGTTCTGTACGGAAACGGGGTAAATAAGGATATTCTGCCGCATAATGCGGTGGGCGGCTGTATCGGCATTACGCCGACGCTGCTGAATCTCATTGCGCCGGCTGGTTTTAAATACAATTCCGTAGCACCGGCTATCGGCGAGTGGCCGGCGGCGTTCAACCGCAGCACATTCCTGACCGACAAGGTCATCGGCCGTATCGAGGACGACAAGACGGAACTTTTGCCCGGGATAGAGAACGCAGATATGCAGGCCGAACGGGGGAAACTGGACAGTTTCCTCAAGGAAATGCGTACCATGGGTTACTGGCTAGTCACGCATGGCGGTAACCAGTAAACAGGGGGGACACGCTTGTATAAAAATATATTGGTCATAAATCTCATGCAGATTGGCGACCTCATGCTGACGACTCCTGTGCTGGGAGCTTTGCGTAAGGCGTATCCCGAGGCCAGACTGACATTGCTCGCGGACAGCCGCTGGCATGACCTGGTGGAGTGCAATCCCCATGTGGATACCTGCTTGTTTATGGATAAAAAAGGTGCGGATAAAGGCACCCTGCGCCTGTTGGCTTTTGCCGGCAGGGTACGGAAACTGAAATTCGATTTGGTTATCAATTTGCACCGCAATGAACGTTCTTCCGCTATCGCAGCTTTGAGTGGGGCACCCAGGATTGTAGGCTATAGTAAGCCACCCTGGTCACTGCTCTTTGATAAGGTAATGAAAAATCCGTCACTGGCACGCCGGGACGGCAACCGCCGGATTCCCGGCACGCAGCACCAGGTGCATTCGCATATGGCGGTGCTGCGTGAGGCGCTCGGCATAGCCCAGCCGGAAGATGTGGGGCTGACATTATGCCTGTCGGAGGCCGCTGCCCAGCAGGCAGAGGAACTATGGCAGCAGGAATTTACCCCCGCAGATAAGGTTATTGCCTTTAATATCGGTGCCAGCTGGGAGACCAAGCGCTGGCTGACGGAATACTTCGCGCAGGCCGCGGATATGCTGGCAGCCAAAGGCTATCATATCGCCTTTTTCGGCGGTCCGATGGATAAGGATATCGTGGCTAAATGCTGTCAGCAGATGGAATACAAGGACAGCGGCCTCGTGCATATTTTTACCGGCAAGGTTAGTCTGGCTGTACTGGCCGGGCTGCTGCGGCGCTGTGTACTGATGCTGACCACGGATTCCGGGCCGATGCATATCGGCGTGGCTATGAATGTGCCCATAGTGACCATGTTTGGGGCGTCGCCGGTACCGGGGTTTTATCCCTATGACGGACGGTCGGTGCTCGTTAAGACACCGGAGGCCTGCCATCCTTGCGGCATACATCAGTGCCAGCGCGAAGGCGAGGGCAATCTGGCCTGTATGAAAAATATCCCCGTGGCGGCGGTAATGAACTTTGTTTGGGAGCTGCTAGATAAGTACCACGGTGAACCGGCTTATAAATTGCCGCCGCACTATGGTGATTATCAGTGCCGGGTGATTGACCTGTCAAAAGGAGAATTTTGATGGACAAACAGAAAATGTATGATTTCGTGGCTCAGGCTACCGGCAAATGCCGTTTGCTGGTGGTCGGGGACGTAATGCTGGATAAGTATTATTACGGCGAAGTGACGAGAATTTCCCCGGAGGCACCGGTGCCGGTGACAAGAGTGCTGAGCCAGAAAGAAACTTTGGGCGGTGCGGCCAACGTGGCGCACAATCTGGCCCTGCTGGGCTGTCAGACGCAGATAGCCGGATATGTGGGTGATGACTATCACTGCCAAAGCCTGACGGATAAGTTTACGGCCCGGGGCATTGACTTCCGGGGGCTGATTCACACCGACAGACCGACGACGACGAAACTGCGCGTTATCGGCGGCCATCAGCAAATGCTGCGGCTTGACTTTGAAGAGGCTGACCCCATGACGGGCGAGTACGCCCAGCGCCTGCAGAATTATGTCAGTACGCGGCTTAGCGAAGGCGTGGACGGCGTAATTATCTCTGATTATGGCAAGGGAGCCTGTACGCCGGAGACCTGCCAGGCTGTTATAAAATGCTGTCATGCGCAGGGAGTGCCGGTGGTGGTGGACCCCAAAGGCACGAACTGGGGCAAGTACAGCGGTGCTGACTATATAACGCCGAATTTCAAGGAACTCAATGCGGTGCTGCCGGAAAAAATCAAGAATCAGGACGCAGCTATTGAGCAGGCGGCCCGTTATGTTATGGGCAAGTTCGGTATCAAGCAGGTACTGGCCACCCGTTCGGAATACGGCATGTCACTGGTCACCAAGATGGAGGCTAAGCATATTCCGACCAAGGCGCAGGAGGTCTTTGATGTGTCAGGTGCCGGGGATACGGTTATTGCTGTCTTTACCCTGGGGCTGGCCGGCGGCCTGGCGCCGGAAATCTGCGCTTATATGTCCAATATGGCGGCCAGCGTCGTAGTGGCGAAGGTTGGTACTTACGCGGTAAGTAAAGAAGAACTTTTGGCAGTATTAAGATAAAAAGTTGTGTTACGGGCGCCCGTCCTTGGGCGTGTGATAATTGGTTAGTTTGCTGATTGCATGGGAGGATTATTTATGATTATCGTAACTGGCGGTGCCGGGTTTATTGGCAGCAACTTGGTAAAGGAACTCAATCGTCGTGGCCGTACGGATATTCTGGTGGTTGATGACCTGAAAGACGGGCAGAACTATAAAAATCTGCGTGGCCTGAAATTCATCGATTACCAGCATAAGGACGATTTCCTGCAGTGCATTGAAAACGATGATTTCGATGGCACGGATATTGATGCCGTATTCCATGAAGGGGCCTGCTCCGATACCATGGAGTATGATGTCAACTACATGATGCGCGTCAACTATGAGTATTCCAAGTCCCTGCTGCATTTCTGCCTGCAGCACCGTATTCCCTTCCTGTATGCGTCGTCGGCCTCCACGTACGGCAGCGGCAAGAATGGTTTCCGCGAAGGTGATGAGTGTGAGGACGCGTTGAATCCGTATGCCTTCTCCAAGCTGGTCTTTGACCGCTATGTACGTCAGGTTATGCCGGAGGCGCAGAGCCAGATTGTAGGCCTGAAATATTTCAACGTTTACGGACCGCAGGAACATCATAAGGGAAAGATGGCCTCCATCTTCTATCAGCTGTACAATCAGGTAAATGAAACCGGCAAAGCACGTCTGTTCCAGGGCTGGGGCGAGATTGCCGGTACGCCGGTCAAGGACGGCGAACAGCGCCGTGACTTTGTCTATGTCAAGGACGTAGTAAACGTGAACCTGTGGTTCTGGGAAAACAAGGGCAAGAGCGGAATCTACAACTGCGGTACTGGTCATGCCCATACCTACAATGAAGTGGCTGAGGCTGTTATCAGCGCCTTGGGCAAGGGTGAAATCGCTTACCGTGAATTCCCCGAAGTCCTCAAGGGTAAATATCAGAACTTCACCGAGGCCGATACGACGAATCTGCTGGCCGCCGGCTATGATGAAGGTTTCCATGAAATGAAGGACGCTGTTAAGGAGTATGTCGATTTCCTCAATAAGGGTGGCTATTTTGATTACAATGAATAAAAAAGCCGTCTTTTTTGACCGTGACGGCACCCTTAATGTCGATATTGCCTACCTGCACCGTCCGGAAGATTTCGTTTGGATAGACGGTGCGCAGGAGGCCATAAAATACGTAAATAGCAAAGGCTACCTGGCGATTTTAGTCACGAACCAGAGCGGCGTGGCCCGGGGCTATTACCCCGAAACGGAGATCAAAAATGTCTACAACTGGATGAACCGGGAGCTGGCAAAAATCGGAGCGCATTTAGATGCGCTCTTTTACTGCCCGCATCATCCGCAGGCGAAATTAGCAGAATATCGCAAAGTGTGCAGCTGCCGCAAGCCGGCAACGGGCATGGTGGATGCTGCCTGCGCGGAGTACGGAATTGACCGGTCAAAATCGTACTTTGTTGGGGATAGTGACAGCGATATGGAGTGCGCGGCCAGGGCTGGTGTAACAGGTATTAAGTATACAACTGGCAATTTGCTGAGCTGCGTACAGGAAATTATTCGCTGAATGTCGAACTATCTCAAAAAAATATGAAATAAAAGAGGTGATTCCTCGTGACTTTGCTATTTATGGGTGTTTTGCCTATTTTGTGGCTGATTGTGGCTCTGTCAGGACTGAAGATGGCGGCTTGGAAGGCCTGCCCCGTGGCGCTCCTGTTGTCATTATTTGCCAGTATCGCATATTTTGGCATGCCTTGGGAGTATATGGCCAGTGCAGTTCTGGAAGGAACGGCTTTGGCCTGCTGGCCGATACTTTTGATTATCACGGCCACTATTTACACCTACCATTTGTCCGTGCATACCAAGGGTATGGATATTATCAAAGCCATGCTCACTTCGGTGAGCAGTGATTACCGTGTGCTTATCCTGCTGATTGCCTTTGGTTTTGGCGGTTTTCTGGAAGGTATGGCCGGTTTTGGTACAGCTGTAGCTATCCCGGCCAGTATGCTGGCCGGCATGGGGATAAATCCTGTAAGTTCCGTGGCCGTGTGCCTGGTGGCCAACTTCGTGCCATCGGCTTATGGCTCCATCGGTATTCCCCTGGTGACGCTGTCGGGCATTATGGGGACGGATTCTGCCCAGCTGGCCACCTATGTGGCTTTGCAGATAAGTATTTTGGGGCTATTTTGTCCCTTCCTGATGGTGGCTATCGCCGGCGGCGGTATGCAGGCCATAAAGGGCATGGTGCCTGTGTGCGGCGCAGCCGGTGTCAGCTACGTGCTGGCGCAGCTGCTCGTGTCCTACTTTATGGGGCCGGAGCTGGCTGGTGTGGCCGGAGCCATCTGTACCATGGGAGCCATCATCGGTGCCGTACATTTTTTCCCGCCTAAGGATTCGGCGTATGTTCTGCAGCGTGAGGAGGCTGCGGCAGTATCGCGGCAACAGGCTTTTTATGCCTGGCTGCCCTTTGGACTTATCTTTGTCCTGCTGCTGCTGACCAGCAAACTTGTGCCGACGATTTACGATTCCATATCCCAGGTCAGGACGTCCGTGCTGATTTACAGGGGGGAGGGCGGCAGCCCGTACACCTTCCAGTGGATAGCAACCCCGGGCATGGTGATTTTCTTTGCAACCTTCCTGAGCGGTTTTATACAAAAAACGTCGCTGGGGGATATGCTGACCGTTCTGCGCAAGACACTGACCAGTCTGCGGCCGACCTTTATTACCATCATCAGCATTATCGCAACCGCCAAAGTTATGGGCTATAGCGGCATGACCACTACGATTGCCGACAATACCGTGGCAGCAACGGGGCTTATGTACCCGGCCATTGCTGCCTTTATCGGCTCCGTGGGCGGTTTTATCACTGGCTCGGCCACCAGTACCTGCATTCTGCTGGGCAAGCTCCAGATGGATGCGGCTGTGGCCATTGGTGCGCCGCTCAACACGCAGATTTGGATTGCCGCCGCCAATGCTACAGGGGCCTGTGCCGGCAAACTGATTGCTCCCCAGAGTATCGCTATCGGCGTAGCGGCCATCGGCATAGCCGGCCGCGGCACTGAAAGCCAGCTGCTGGGACTGACCATGAAAATCTACCTGCCATTCATAATTCTGCTGGGACTGCTCGTTTATGGCGGCCGGCTATGGCTATAGATAAATACTATACAAATCCGCACGTATAGTGCGGATTTTTTGTTGCTTATATGATATAATGAGATGTTAGAATTTAGTATGAGAATAACGACTCTACGGGAGATAACATGCGTATAGGAATTTTTGAAAATATAATGACTCCGGGCGGTCATGAGGTGGATTTTGACCGCATTATTGTGGAGGAAATGCAGAAACGCGGCCATGAGGTCTGCTTTTATGTTCCGGAAGGTTTTAAATTCAGCTTTGACTATCATGTGCCTGTGCATGAACTGCGTGGCGAGGTCGTGTCTTACAGCGGCGTTACCGGCCTGCGTAAGCTGGTGCGGACGGTAAAACGTGAATGGCACCGTATGAGCTGGTATCGGCAGCTGTTTGCTATTGCGGAACGCCGCGAGGTGGATGCACTGATTGTGCCGACATCAACCTATCGTTATTTACGCGCCGTGGATAAAAGCCGGCTGCGCAATTCACCCGTGCCAATTGTGTTTATCCTGCATGGAATAAATCCCACTGAGGCTCCGAAATTCCTGCATGAGGTGGATAAGCTGCGTGACTGTACCAATATCCGGCCGACCGTGCTGACTTTTGGTGATGACATCTTTGGCGAGACACGGGCAAATATTCGTACCATCTACCCGCCGACGTATACGGCGAGAGACATCGAGCTGCAGCAGCCTGATAATGACGTACTGACCATTGGTTTCTTTGGCCAGTACCGTCGGGAAAAAAGATTGGAAGATTTTTTAAAGGTGTACCTGCAGGGGCAGTATAATCGTCCGGTAAAACTTTTTGTGCAGGGCGCGACCATGCACCCTGAGGACGCCATGGATTTTGAGCGTATCATCAGCAAGTATAAAGACGAACAGGGAATTGAGTTCCTGCATAAAGGCTTGATTGGCAAAGAATGGCAGGAGGCGCTAGCCGGTATTGACGTATTGCTTATGCCCTACTCTGCGCCCCGTTACCGTTACCACTGGGGCGGTATGCTCTTTACAGCTATCGGCTATCAAAAGCCGGTAATCGCCAGCGATGACATGAATCCTGAAGTTTTTGCAGCATATAGAATAGGTGAATGCTTTAAGAGCGGTGACATGGACTCGCTTAAGGAAGTGCTGGAGAATTTCATCAACACTTATGCAGAAAATCAGCCTGTTTATGAAACTGAACTGGCAAAAGCCGCCGAAGTTTACTCACCGGCAGCCTTTGCTGAGAGAATTGAAAAAATAATGAGTGAGGATTGAGATGGGGAATATATTGGGAGGTTTTAGCGAAAATATGAGTACTAATAGTAGTGTGGTAAATTTGGAAAAGGACAATAAATTTTATAAATATATGTATTATGTGCTGGTGCTTTTTGCACTGGCATCTAACATAGCCCCTGTGGCTACATTAACAGCCATTATATTGGGGATAATATTGTTTATATATCACCGCATAGCTTTTAAATGCTGGCCGGCGATTGACAAAGGATTTGCCAAGGCTTTTGGTATTTATTTTTTGGTATGGATAGTTATAGCATTAAATTCGGAAGATATTATAGTAAGTATAAATGATGTGATGGCTACATTCTATAGAATTTTTCCGTTGTTTTTTGTGATGGTGGGACTTAGAAATAGAGCGCAGTTAAAGATGATATTAATAGCTTTAGGGATTTCTGTAATTATTACTGATTCTGTGGCAGTATACCAAGGTATCGTTAAAGGCATTTCTCGACCAGAAGGAATGAGTAATAATACCATATTTTTGGCTAGCCACATGATAATGGCTTTATCAGTAGGAACTGCTGTAATATTGGATAAAGGCTTTTCTAAGCAATGGAAAATAGTGACCGTGTTGCTAGGCATTATGGCTTTTGGCACATTGTTGTTGACACTGACACGTGGCGTGTGGATTACACTTCCTTTTATGTTACTGTTGTTTGTAGTATTGTACCATGGTAATAGAAAGAAAATTATTAAGGGAGGATTAGTTGCCTGTTTGGCTGCTCTGGTTATATTCATAGGAAATCCAACATTGCAGACACGAGTTCAATCCATATCTAGTTTACAGGATAGGAGTAATATTGTACGAATACTGATGTGGAAATCATCAATAGAAATGGTAAAAGATTATCCTATTTTTGGTGTTGGTCCGGATAGGTTCCAGTATGTATACAATACGAAATATATCTTACCGTTAGCAGGGGAAAAAATGACACTGGAAAACTATCATACAGGTCATTCACACCCACATAATAATTTCTTTAAGCGTCTAACTGAAGGTGGAATTGTAGGTGGATTGGCTTTTGTACTTTTGACGGTATATGTTTTCAGACGGTTGTATAAAAAATTTAGACTGGGCATTAGAGAAAATAGATTTAATGTATATGCCATGATGGGCATAGTAATGTTTGCTGGTATGCATATAGCTGGGCTGACAGATACTAATGTAATAATAGTTCCAGAAATGAGGGAACTATGGTTCTTGATAGGTTTGTTTATGGTAGCTGATGACTTGAAACTTAGTGATTGATACTTTCTGATAAAGGCTATAATGATATAGTTTGTAAGAGAAATAATGTGTGAGGACGGATAATAATATGTCAGCGAATGTATCTGTTTTGATACTGGCGAAGAATGAAGAAAAGAATATCGAAGATTGTATAAAAAGTGCTGCTTTTGCGGCGGAGATAATAGTGATTGATGATTATAGCACTGACAAGACTGCTGAAATCAGTAAACAACTAGGTGCAAAAGTAGTACAGCATGCATTAGACGGCAACTGGGGGGCACAACAGACGTTTGCCATTCAGCAGGCTGCGCAGCCGTGGATATTCTTTTTAGATGCGGATGAACGAATTTCCCCAAGACTGGCGGCTAAGATTGTTGAATTGGTAGAAAAAGACGACAGGCGATATGCTTATTGCAATGCCCGGCTGAATTATTTTTGGGAACAGCCCCTGCGCCATGGCGGTTGGTTTCCTGATTATGTGGTGCGGCTTATTCCAGCCAAGGGAACGTATGTAACGGGCTTTGTGCATCCACAGTTCCATCATGAATATGAAGAAGTAAAACTGCCAGAGGAAGAATATATAATTCATTATCCATACCGTGATTGGAATCACTACTTTAATAAGTTGAATTTTTATACGACTTTGGCTGCGGAAAAAATGCAGCAGCATGGAAAAAAGGCTAAGCTGACGGATTTTATCACACACCCGTTTTGGGCATCTTTTCGCATGTATATTTTACGTGGCGGCTGGCGTGATGGCCGTATAGGGTTTGTCTTGGCGTGTTTTCACTATTTTTACACTATGGCGAAGTATGTAAAGTTATATTACTTGGATAAAAATAATGGACATGTAGGTGATGAATAAAAATGAGAAAGTTTATTGAACTGGGAAAGAGAATATATAATACCAGTAATCCGCGTGAGGTTCATAGGTTGATTGTGTTTGTAGGGCGCTGCATGGCACATTATTCAGCAATGAAAAAATTTATGGCTTTTTTTCAGCAGGATGAATTACGTAGAAAAATTATCACAGATAATCCTTTTCCTCTAGAACAGGCAACGCGAGCGTTTTTTTTTGCAGGCTCAACTTTTGCTGAACGTGTAAAAATAATAAGCAATCATTTTCTAATAGAACAGAAATATTTGACTCCTGATTGGTTTGTAAGGTTGAATACAGATGAACATTACAAAATATGGCAGTCAAATGAGCATGATATTAATTGGTATACCATATTGCATATGGCGCCAGGACAGCGTAAAGAAGGTTTGATGGCTGTAAATATGCATGTTGATATGAAAGATAATCCAATATATCAAATTATGTTTTGGTTGAATACTGATAAAAACGGCGATGAATCTATGTGGATTGGTGCTATGCAGGGACCAAACGTAGCCAATGCTAATGAGATTATTAAAGATATTACAAAACGGTCGCATAGATATCGTACGAAAAATTTGATACTCTATATGACCATGGCCGTAGCACGCAGTTTTAACTGTAAGCATATTTATGCAGTATCAAATGATGGTTACTACGCTATGAATCATATCCGCAGAGACCGTAAGCTAAAGACGGATTTCGGCGCTTTTTGGGAAGAGGCTGGCGGACATAAGACGGATGATCACAGGTTTTACGAAATCCCGCTAATAGAGCCGCGAAAAACCATGGAAGAAGTACCAACACGTAAACGTGCAGTCTATCGTAAACGATTTGCTTTTCAGGATGATGTAGACATACAAATAGAGACAAATATGCAAAAGATAATGCGGAAGGTGTGTAAATAAGGGAATGAAAACATACAAGAATATTCTTGTCAATGCATTAGTTAATTTAGGTGATGTTGTCCTTACGACAAGTGCTATAGCTTTGTTAAAAAAGGCATATCCTGATGCGAGGATAACCATGCTTGTAAAACCTGTAGTACGACAGGCCGTAGAAAATAATCCGCTTATCGATGAGGTAATGGTTTTTCAATATAAGGCAAAAGACAACTCTGTAGGTAAGATGCTGAATATGTTCAAGGACATCAAACGTCATCATTTTGATTTATCTATTTCCTTTGATCGTAAGCTGCGTCCGGCATTACTTTGCTGGTTGGCTGGAATACCAACCCGCGTTGGCCCTAGCAAGGTTTTTGATGACAAATTAAGTCGTGTAACGTGGTTTTATACTGATGTAATACAGATTAAGCATGATTTAAATGCGGTTTTACAGGCAGAGACATATCAGACAATTGTCCGTGAATTTACAGGGCTTATTGACCATGCAGAACCTGTGTTTGCCAGAATTACCCCTGCTGCAGAGCAAAAAGCAGGAGAATTATTGGCAAGGCTGCCGCAGACAGAGAAAAAGATTGCTTTATGTGTAAAGGGAACCTTTGCCCTTAAAACATGGCCAAAAGAATATTTTGTGCGGGTCGTAGACGAGTTGGCTAATCGCTATCAAGCGGCTTTTTTCATCGTTGGGGCACCTGGAGACCGCGAATATGCTGATGAAGTAATTGCAGCGATGAATCAGCCTGTATTAAATTTCTGTGGTGAAACGACATTGGTTGATTTAGCAGCAATTATTTCTAAAGCTGATTTACTAATCACGGTAGATACGGGAGCAACGCATATTGCTGCAACAACAGGCGCAAAGATGATTACAATGTATGGATGTACAAGCCCTGATAGATGGCATCCGATAAATAAGAACGCGCGTGTTCTGACAAGCCGTGAGCAGTGCTGCCCATGTACGGTGCGTGCTGATGAGTGTCCGAGTAATCCCAAACCAAAATGTTTGTGGAATATAACACCGCAGCAGGTGCTCAAGGAAAGTTATGCTTTGTTGGGATGATTGCTCTAGGGAATTGAGGAGCGAGTATGAATATAGCTATATTTATAAAAGATTTTGCTGTTGGCAAAAAGTTTTCTAAAAATGGTTTACCGACTAAGAGTGGGGCAGAATTTCATGGTGAAAATCATGCTTTGCAGCTTATAAAAAGAGGTCATAATGTCACTATTATGGCAAAAAAAAGATATTGGTTTACTAAAGCGCGTGAAAATATAAATGGGATAGATTTGGTACGTTTACATGCTCCGTTTAGATGGTTGGAAATTGTAATTCGTTTATTGACAACACATCGTAGTGTTGAGGCCTTTTACATCATAGGTACACCCAAATTTGCTGTTTGGATGATATTGCTGGCAAGGTTGTTTAACAAGCCGGTGACATTAGCACTTACGGGGAAGGCTGAAATCTTTAACGCAGAACGTAACTGGCGAAACAGAATTTTGGCGACGTGTACTAATTATATTGCGACAACGCACGAAATACAGCAGGGCTTTATTGCGCAAGGTCACGTGAGTCCTGAGTGCGTATCAGTGCTGGCACATGGCATAGATACTAGTAAATACCCCTGCCCAACGGCAGAGGAAAAGGCAAGATTGCGGGAAAAACATAATATACCACAGAATGTACCTGTTTTGCTATTTTGTGCGCGTATTGTTCTGAATAAGGGGATTGATACGTTGTTGAAGGTGTGGCCGCTGGTGCATAAAGAGAATCCGACAGCCAGATTATTGGTAGTAGGCGGTGGGCGGCATGAATTGATGGCTGCCTTAAGGAAAATGGCAAGGGAAACGGATGATAGTGTACAGGTATTGGGCGAGGTTGAACAGCCACAGGAATTTTACCAATTGGCTGATGTGTATATTTTCCCGTCCAGGCACGAAGGCTTACCAACATCGCTGTTGGAAGCAATGTCAAGTGGTTTGGTAGCCGTAACTTCTGATATTGGTGGTTGTGACGACCTGATTTTTAATGATAAGACGGGATATCGTGTTAATTCAGAAGATGCTGTGCAGTTTGCGGAAAAGGTAATTTATTTATTCGAGCATGATGAAAAACGGCTAGAAATGCAGGGGGCTAGCAAAGAACTGGTTCGTCAGTATTGTGATTACTACTATGTGATAGAGAAACTAGAACAAATCATTGGTAGTAAAGAGCCTGTACAGCAAGATTACCTGCAAACGAGATAAATGTTAATAAGTAATTTGTAGTTGATGACGATAAATGATATAGCGTAGGCGTGAATATATAAAATTGTTAAATATGAAAGTTGTTGAATAATATTTTAAATATAATTTCTTGTAAAGTGTAGGGGAGATTTATGAAACCTAAGATATCAATAATTGTGCCTGTTTATAACGGTGAAAAGTATATAGGTGATACGATAAAATCTATTCAAGCACAGACTTTTACGAACTGGGAATTATTGATCATAAATGACGGTTCAACTGATGAAACGGTATCAGTTGTAGACAAATTTATGTCGTCAGATTCACGTATAGGTTTATATCAGCAAGAAAATGCTGGCGTTTCTGTTGCTCGTAACAATGGCTTAGAGAATGCACAAGGGGAATACATTAGTTTTTTGGATGCTGATGACTTATGGGCCCCAACAATATTGTCTAAGCTATTGGAAAGTATACAGTTCGACCTTAATCGAAAATTTGTTTATGCACGTACGAATGAAATTCAGGGCGATGAAAAATCCTTGATTGGTCCTAAAGGAAATACAGAAGGATACTTGGAAAGTTTTAGCTATAGTAAAACTAATGAGATAAGATTGACGTTTCATATTAGTGCTATCCTTATAGAACGGAGCATTATTGAAAAGTATAAGTTGCGTTTTATAGAAGGGCTAACTATTGCTGAGGATACAGCCTTTCTTTTACAACTGCTGTGTGTAACAAAGGCATATTGTGTATCGGAAATATTGTCGTATTATGTTAGAAGGCCTAATTCAGCAACCACGAAAAAGTGGAAACCGTATGATTGGGAAGGACAAGTGAAAATTTACGAATATATTAAAGATTTTGTAGAAAAAAATCGTCCTGTAGCATTGCCAGTTTTAAATAAAGCTTATGGATATGTGGCATATCGATTTATACGAAGATGCTTTAAAAATGGATATAATATTGCGGGAAAGGCTTATATTGAAAAGTGGTTGCCAATATTAAATAATTTTGTTAATACGGGGGGGAAATGTATGGATAGAATAAAGTGTAGATGTATGATTAATGCTAAGGATTGTATGCCGTTGTTAAAAATAATAGCAAAAATATGATGATTTTCGAGAAAAAAGGGGTATAATGGTTAAATGGTATTTGGTTTCTATACAGATAACAGATTATAAATTTAAGGAGCGTGTACAATGCAGACATTAGTCAGTTTTTCTCAAGAGTGTGAAGATATTATCTTATATCACTTGCTTGAAAAAGTCAGTGAACCCATTTTTTATGTGGATGTCGGAGCTAATGACCCCGTGTTTATTTCAGTGACTAAGTTTTTCTATGAGCGAGGTGCATCTGGAATAAATATTGAGCCACAACATGATTTTATAGAAAAGCTTAATGCTGATAGGCCTAGGGATTTAAATTTAGAAATTGGCGTAGGCAACGAAAATGGAAGACTAAAATTATATGGTAACGGAGCAGGGGCAAGTTTTGATGTTGATTTAGATAATGCATCGACTTGCCGTGAAGTAGCCATAATAACATTGGCAGAAGTGTTCAAAAAATATGTTCCTCACAAGCAACCGGTTCATTTTCTAAAAATTGATGTTGAGAACTTTGAAAGGCAAGTGCTAGAAGGCATGGATTTTGATAGCTACAGGCCGTGGATTGTTTGTATGGAATCTACTCTTCCAGGCACTAGTATACCTTCTTGGGATAATTGGGAGCAAATTCTATTGTCACAGAATTACGACTTCCTTGGAATGAGTGGCGTTAATCGTTATTATGTTGCTACTGAAGCAAAATATTTGATTAATGATTTTTGTGATTTTGAAAAGCTAAAAGACATCTACAACATTATTATATTATATAAAGTGATGCAAAAAGCAGAAGATTATGACCGGAATGAAGTAGTATATAAGTCAAAAATCACGAATATACTTAAACATCTTTACGGAACAAAATAACACGCCTTATATGCGTCATCATAAACGAAAAATATACCTATCCTCTAGGTATTTCATCATGCTACAATTATAGTAGACGGTGTAAAGCTGATCTTTTTTTGAGCCTATAGCCCGAGTAACAAATTGGTTTGGGCGCTTAGTTGCACCACACTTTATCCAGAGCCCCTTACTCATAAGGAAGTATAGCAAAATGAGTTGCTATATAGGGGCCATGTCGTACTGCTTAACATGGAGGTGCCTTTTGGGATTCCAATAAAGATAGGGAATATTTGCGCATTTTTAGGCTTTTTAGCAGGGACTTTAAAAAATACCATGGCACCTTATGATATGTGTGCCATGGTATTTTTGCTGGCCGTCTTTAAAACATCGAGCTGAAAAGATTGCCAATCATGCCGTACTGGACGGAGGCGTTCAGTACTTTGGGGTTCGTGTAGGCTGACGCGGTTTTGATGGAGTTGCCAAACATGCTTTGCATGGACGGGAACAGGTGTTCACTTTGGTTGTTGGCCTGAGTGAGGTGCTGTTCGGCTTTGCCTGCGAGGCCGTTGGCGCCTAAAGCCGTTTTGGCGCGGTCGCCGTTTTCGGTGAGGGCTGTGGCAAGTTTGTCTTCATCGACAGTCATTTTGCCAGTCTTACTGTCCACCGAGATGCCGAGCTGTTTGTAGGTGTCAGCCCGGTAGGTGGTGTCGGCAAAGGAAGTATGGAGTGATTCCATTCGTTTGCCGACGCTGCTGTAGTCACTGGTGAGGTCCAGCGCGTCGTTGTAGTCAGAAACCAGCTGCTTGACATTCTTGATGGCATTTTTAAGGCCGTCGCTGTATGTCTTGCTGCCGTCTTCCGCCTCGGTGATGTCTTGGGCACTGAATTCGTAGCTCATGTTTCTGACCGTCTGGGCAGAATTTTTCAAATCGCCCATATAAGCCTTAAGCTGTGTCTGGAATGTGGACTTGGCCTCGTTGTAGGAATTAACCAGGCCGGCTGCACTGCTGGACACACCGGAAAGCGCTGACAAGTCAGCGATGCCGGTTGAGCTGGAATTAGTGTATCCTGACCAAAGGCTGCTGATGGAATCCTGGGCGGCGTTGGTTTTCTTGTTCGCGTAAGCTGAATCAAAGGAGCCAACCAAATTGCTCAGCCGGCTGACGTTGGCAGCTGCTGCAGCATAGCTTTTGTCCTGGGCAGAAGATTTGCTGGTGCTTTCCTCTGCCTGACTGGCAGCCTTTTGCGCGGCAGTTGTGCCTTGTGTGTCGCCCTGGGCCATCTTGTACATCGTGTACGTATCCCTGGTCATTGCCGAAATTGTAGACATTGTAAAACCTCCTTTCCTGAGAAATAGCAGAAAAGCGCACGACTTTCCTTATAGATATATCGTCATATTTGCAGGAAATGATAAGTGTTTTTTGCAGCTGGGAACAATTCCAATTAATAGGGATAACCGTGAGCTATCACAATGAACAAAAGGAATAAATTTCAAGCAATGAACGTCTTTTCAGAAAATATTTTTTTCGGCAGATTTTCGTGGAAAATGTTTTACTTATGGGGACAAAGAGTGTAGAATAGTAGCTAGTGGGGGGAGTTTCCCCTTTAAATCAGGCCGTAGACAGGACGCCATACAGCGACTCCCTGACGGGAGGTGTCCGTCTAAATATATAATATGTAGTAAAAGAATAGGTGGGGTTTACAACATGTTAAAAAAGACGAAAATCGTTTGCACACAGGGTCCGTCCACAGAGAAACCGGGCGTAATTGACGCACTGATTGCCAATGGCATGAACTGCGCACGTTTCAATTTTTCCCATGGTGACCATGCAGAACATCTTGGCCGTATCAATATGGTACGTGAAGCTGCCAAGAAGGCTGGCAAGGTTATCTCTTTAATTCTCGATACCAAAGGCCCGGAAATGCGTCTGGGCGAGTTCAAAGATGGCAAGGTTATGCTGGAGAAGGGCAACCAGTTCACTTTGACTTATGACGATGTGCCGGGTGATGAAACTCATGTTTCTGTAAACCATAAAGGCCTTTATACGGAAGTTAAGCCGGGCGATACCCTGCTGCTTTCCGATGGTCTCGTTGCTCTTAAGGTTGATGAAATCAAGGGCAAGGATATTGTAACCACGATTCAGAACAGCGGCAAGATGAGCACGCGTAAGCGCGTAGCTGCTCCGGGTGTATCGCTGGGTCTGCCTCCTATTTCCGAGCAGGATGCCAAGGATATCATCTTTGGCTGCGAGCAGGACATGGATTTCGTGGCTGCTTCCTTCATTCAGCGTCCCGATGACGTGCTGGCTATCCGCAAGCTCATCGAAGAGCACAATGGCCACATGGAAATTCTGCCGAAGATCGAAAACCTCGAAGGTGTTAAGAACTTCGATGCCATCCTGGAAGTTTCCGACGGCATCATGGTTGCCCGTGGTGACCTGGGCGTAGAAGTTCCGGCAGAAGATGTGCCCCTTATTCAGAAGGAAATCATCCGCAAG
>NZ_CAJODG010000003.1 GCF_905233635.1 Selenomonas sp. AE3005
CAATCAGCATGGTACGAAAATGAAAGCAGATGATCATTCGCCTCTGCCGAATTTAATGTTACGCCCTGCTCTGAATCTGAAACAACTACCGGCTCCCGATTCTCTGCAAAGATAAAAGCATCACCACGAGCCTGCAATTTCACGCAAAAATACGGATACCGCTCCATCGTGGCATCCACTGCCCTGCGCAGTACCACAGGGTCAACATCATCCTGCATCCGCATACGTATTCTAATGGCATACGGATTATCCTTATGCAGCCGATAAAGGGGAATGACCTCGGTAAACAATTTCTGTTCCATGCGAGCACCTCCAACACAAGCTACAATAATTTTACCATAAAAAGAAAAACGGCACGAGCCGTTGTCCCTTCCTCTTGGCGTTTCAACGAGGTGGGAGATATGCTCGCCGCCTGTTTTGGTATTCGTGCCCCCACCTGCTGAGGTGGGGGACATTTTCTTGCCTCGTTATAGCCCCCCTTAAGGGAAGGCTTTCTAATTTACTTCATAATGTCTTTCGTATTTTTTACGTTGCCGACAATATCATTCATGCTCATAGCACGGGTATGTTTGGTATGGCTCCATTCGTGTTCGTTGCGGTGAATGAACCCTAAGAAAATGATGGGAATCCAGGAATAGATAAACACGGGATAGAGCAGCATGTAGAGCCAGGATTTCCACTTAGCCCTGATTTTAATCAGAATAATCATGGGCAGAATATACTGGCCGAGCATGATGGCCGTCATCAGCTGCGAAGGCATGAAGTTGTATATATTCGTATAGAACGGTGGGAATGCCAGCTGAACATAGCTGATGATAATGAAGATGGTGGAAATCATCAGGAAATGCGGCTGCATGAGGTAAATGCATTCGTCCCACATGCGGATATCCTTGTGTTTCCAGCCAGCTTTGAGCATCTTCGGAATAAAGCGGTTGCCCACATCGAACTGCCCCTGCGCCCAACGGCGGCGCTGATTCCAGGACTGCTTAAAGGTCAGCGGCTTTTCATCGTAGATGATGGCATCATGTGCCCAGCTGGTCTTGATGCCTTCGGCCATACACTTCATGGTAAATTCCATGTCCTCGGTCAGGCAGGTTGCCTGCCAGCCGTGACGTTTGAGGATTTCCATATCAAAGCACATGCCCGTACCGCCTAAGCAGGCCGACAGGCCGATGTTGGACTTAGCCAGGTGGGAAATATGGCAGATAACCCAGAAGGCGATGGCAAAGGTACCAGCCACCCAGGTATCGTACGGGTTCTTGGCGTCCATGTAGCACTGGATAACCTTATCCCCCTTGCAAAGGCGGTTATTCATTTCCATCAGGAACTGCGGATGTACGAGATTGTCCGCGTCGAACACGCAGACAGCGTCATATTCCTTGTCCATTTTGAACAGACGAGCAAACATCCAGTCGAGGGCATAGCCCTTGCTCTTTTTGGTCGGATGGGTGCGCTCGTGAACAATGGCTCCGGCTTTTGCTGCCACTTCGGCGGTATTGTCATCGCAGTTATCCGCTACCACATGAATATCATACATATTCTTGGGATAGTTGAGCTGTCCGAGATTTTCCACCAACTGGCCAATAACGGCCGATTCGTTATGCGCTGCGACCACCAAGGCAAAAGTCTTTTTCGGAACCTTGACCTTATTTTCCTTCCGCCGCCACATACCGCAGAAACCAATAATGAAGAAATACAGGGTAAAGAGGAAAATTAAAATCTGCATCGGCACCATGATGATGTCAAATGGATGTGTCAAAAATCATCAGCCTTCCTTTGCAAATAAAGCAATTATAGTATTGAGGATACCAGCTGCGCCGTAAGTGCAGAACACGGCCACCGCCAGTGCCGGGAGCAGTGCCTCATGTCCCAGCCACAGGATACCAGCAAACATTACAAACGCAAAAATCTTCGTGGGCAGGTAAATAGGTTCAGCCCCATCGCCCTTGAAATTGGGATAATGCACATGGCTGACCATCAGATAGCCGACAATCGCCATGATGACGGGATATGCCACGCCAAAGCTCAACGGGTTAATATCCAGACTGACAAAGAGCAGCGTGGTCATGGCTACGATATTGCCGCCGGCCGGAATAGCCAGTCCCATGAAATAGCCATGCACTACATCAGCATTGACGTTGAACCGCGCCAGACGCCACATGCCGCAGACAGCGAAGATAATTACGACAGCCACGCCCAGCCAGCCGTGGTGCTGCAGGACAAAAGCCCAGGCTAAAAAGGCCGGAGCAATGCCGAAGGAACCCAAATCACAGAGGGAATCCATCTCCTTGCCCATTTCGCTGGACACGCCAAAGAAACGCGCTGTACGCCCGTCAAGGCCATCAGCTACCAGAGCCAGCAGTATGAAAATGGAACCCCAAATTAAATCACCATGATATGTAGCCAGTATCGAGCACATACCGAATACCAGATTCATCGAGGTGCATAAATTAGGTAAAAACCGCCTGTAATCCATCAGTCCTTAATCCTCCCCAAAATAGTCTGACCGCCGGCAACCTTCTGCCCTTTGGTTACAGCGATTTCCACGTTTTTCGGCATAACTACTTCCAGGCAGGAACCGAATTTTATCATACCGTAAAGTTCGCCCTGTTTGAGTTCATCATCGAGGGTTACATAAGACACGATACGGCGTGCCAGAATCCCGGCAATCTGCTTGACGCTGATACGGATACGTTCATTTTCAATCCCCAGTACATGGTGTTCGTTCTCAAAACCCACCGTATCCTTGTAGGCAGGACGGAAACGGCCGCAAAAATACTTTTGCAGCTTGATTTTTCCGTTGATGGGGCTGCGGTTCACATGGACGTTGAACACAGACATAAAGATAACGACCTTGTTGCAAGGTTCTTTCACGAACTCATCCATTTCCATAGGCACGATATCCGTCACCGTACCATCAGCCGGCGAAAGGATTACGTCCTCATCAACGGCAATCTCACGCCGCGGATTGCGGAAGAAATAACAGAAATAAAACATCAGCACGAGGGGAATCACAGCCACATAGGGGCTGATGGAAAAGCCCACCAGCAGTGCCAGGAAAAAGCAGGCACCTATAAAGGGGTAACCCTCGGAAATAATAGGAGTCAAGCTCCCACCTCCTGATAAAATCGATAATTAACGTATTTACGCACGACGGGATTTAGAACCATGTACCTTCAGCACGAACTTCGGCAGAGCCAGCAAACGACCTGCCCGTTTCGGCTGCAAAAGGCCGCGGAACAGCCATTCCAGTTTGGCTTTCTGCATCCAATAAGGCGCACGTTTCATCACCCCGGCCATAACGTCCAGCGTACCACCTACACCGATGGATACGGGAACACCCAGTTCCTGCAGATGGGCATTGAGCCACTTTTCCTGCTTGGGCACGCCCAAAGCTGCGAGCAGCAGGTCCGGCTGCGCTGCTTTTATTTCAGCGATGATAGCCGGTTCGTCCTCAGGCTTAAAATAACCATCTCTGGTACCGACGATTTCAATACCGGGATAGAGTTCTTCTGCTTTGGCCTTGGCCTTTTCCGCTACTCCGGGAGCCGAACCAAAGAAGAATACTTTCTGTTTCTTACTCGGGGCTATGCGCATAAGCTCCTGTGCCAGGTCGTAGCCTGCCACCCGTTCCGGCATTTCATAACCCAGGTGATGGGCTGCCCATACTGTACCGGCTCCATCGGGTACCACCAGAGCAGCTGCATTTAAAATTTCCTTCAGCTCACTATCATGCGTAGCACGCATAATCATTTCAGCATTGGCCGTGGCAATAAGGACGTTTTTCTTCTCATCCATATAGCTTTCCACCTGCGCCACAGCCTGCGCCATGGTCACAGAATCAACCTGCACACCCAGTATATCAACTTTGTCGGACACGCTGTTCCCCCCCGTAATTTCACAATAACTCATTGAACTAGTTTACTACAAAACCATGGCAGCGTCAACTGCTCCCCGGGGTTATAACGAGGCAAGAAAATGTCCCCCACCTCAGCAGGTGGGGGCACGATTGCCGCGATTTTTCTGCAGCAAAAAAGAGCAGCCAGCGACTGCTCTTTTTTATCTGAAAATATAGCTTACTTGTTGTCAGCTACAACCTTGCGCGTTACTTCGGCAACGTTTTCTACGGTGAAACCGAATTTCTTGAAGAGAATGCCTGCCGGAGCGGAGGCACCGAATCCCTTCATGGAAACAACAGCACCGTCAAGGCCTACATATTTGCCCCAGCCAAAGTCGCTGAGAGCCTCAACTGCTACACGGGCGCGTACTTTCTTCGGCAGAACGCTTTCCTTGTATTCAGCGCTCTGAGTTTCAAAGAGATCCATGCAGGGCATGGAAACAACGCGTACGTCAACGCCTTCACCGGCCAGTTTAGCCTGAGCCTCAACAGCCAGGGAAACTTCGGAACCGGTAGCGATGATGATACCGTCCATGTTAGCAGCGTCCTTAGCCTCGGACACAACATAAGCGCCTTTGAGGGCGTCCTTGGAGGAACCAGCCAGCTGCGGCAGATTCTGACGAGTCAGAACCAGAGCCGTCGGCGTCTTTTCGCTGGTTACAGCCAGGTACCAGCCAGCTGCGGTTTCCGTAGCATCTGCCGGACGGAAAACGTTCACGTTGGGCTGGGAACGGAGCATAGCGAGCTGTTCAATAGGTTCATGCGTCGGGCCATCTTCACCAACACCGATGGAGTCATGGGTGAATACATAGGTCACAGGCAGGTTCATGAGAGCAGCCAGACGAATCATCGGTTTCGTGTAATCGCTGAACACGAAGAAGGTCGCAACATAGTTGCGCAGGCCGCCGTGGAGCGTGATACCGTTGGCCATAGCAGCCATAGCCAGTTCACGTACACCGAAGTGCAGGTTGCGGCCGGCATAGTCGTCCTTGGAGAAGTCGCCAGCATCCTTCATATTCGTCTTGTTGGAAGGAGCCAGGTCAGCGCTGCCGCCAAAGAGGTTGGGCATGATATCTTTCAGGCGGTTAATCATCGTGCCGGAAAGCGCACGGGTAGCCTGCGGTTTATCTTCATAAGCCCAGAAACTTTCATCGTTCAGGAGAGCGTCAGCGTCAACCGGAGCATGGAATTTATCCCATTTAGCCTTGAGTTCCGGGAACTTAGCGCAGTAATCAGCAAAGAGCTTGTTCCAAGCCTCTTCAGCCTGAGCGCCCTTGCCGGCCAGTTCCTTATAATGGTCATAAACTTCCTGCGGAATGTTGAAGGTCTTTTCCGGTTCCGGCCAGCCCAGATTTTCCTTGAGCGCCTTGACGTTGTCTTCGCCCAGGGGTTCGCCATGAGCGCTGGCCTTGCCCTGTTTTGCCGGGCAGCCGTAGCCAATCTGCGTCTTAACCGTGATGAAGGACGGATGTTCATTATCAGCCTTAGCAGCCTCAATAGCCTTGCCGATAGCAACCAAATCATTGCCATCTTCGACTGTCAGCGTCTGGAAACCAAAGGCCTGCATACGTTTTTCCACGTTTTCCGTGAAAGCGATATCCGTGCTGCCTTCGATGGAAATCTGGTTGGAATCGTAGAGAACGATGAGTTTGGAGAGACCGAGCGTACCTGCCAGGGAGAAGGCCTCCGAGGAAATACCTTCCATCATGCAGCCGTCGCCGCCCAGGGCGAAGGTATAATGGTCAACTACATCATAGCCGGGTTTGTTGAACTCAGCAGCCAGATGTGCCTCTGCCATAGCCATACCTACAGCCATACCCATGCCGGCACCCAGCGGGCCGGTAGTAGCCTCGACACCTACAGTGTGGCCATACTCGGGATGGCCCGGAGTCAGCGAACCGTCCTGACGGAAGTTCTTCATGTCATCCAAAGTAAGTCCATAGCCGAAATAATGGAGCAAAGAATACAGCAGGGTAGAACCATGACCGCCGGACAGAATGAAACGGTCGCGGTTAGCCCACTGAGGATTCTTCGGGTTGTGATTCATGTGATTTGCCCACAGTTCATAAGCCATGGCAGCACTGCCTAAGGGCAGGCCGGGATGACCAGAATTTGCCTTCTGCACAGCGTCAGCTGCCAAAACGCGGATAGCGTTTACACAAGTAGTATCGATGTTACTCAATGTGTATCTCTCCTTACCTGTTATAAAGATTGTTAATTCACAAACTATATTCTACCTAAATTATCGGAAAATGTATAGTACCTTTGACCTTTTCATTTATTATTTTTTATGATTTCCAATTCAAATGTCATTCTTGTGCCCTTGACATGTCAAAATAATAAACCTCCCATACAATTTTCATGTATGGGAGGTCAAAAAAGTCATTACCGTAATAACCTTAGAAATTACGCAAATCCGGGCGCAGTTCCTGAGCCTTGCCCATGTAAACGTGCTGTATCTCCGCCTGCGACCTGTCCGTATCTACCAGCAGCAGTACGCGGATGCAGCGTTCCATGGAACCATCGACCTCGGGCACTCTGGTATCAAACAGAGGCACCTTGTCAAACCCCTCCATCTGCCGGGCACCGGTAGCCGGAAAGCCATCCGTCAAATCACTGGTCGAGCTGAAAATGCAGGCGCCGATATCCTCGGGCTTTACCTTGTTGCGGCGCAAAATCTGGGACAGGAGCATTTTGGCTGCCTGCCAGATTTCTTCCTTTTTGTTTTCGCCTACTACAATTGCTCCACGTATACCTCTCATAAATAATTCCTCCTATGCGCCCTTATGAATATCCCAAATGATTCTCAGGCTAAGTATAAATGCAATCAGATAACCTAAAAAACCCAACAATGGTATTTCCATTATCTTAGGTGTCATTTGCGTGGTACAAATCGTACTGGAACCTAAAAGCAACGCCGCCACCAATAATGCCAGAATGAGTTTATTTATCATGCGGTCAAGGTGCCGCAACGGTTCCTCGGAACCTGTTACATCCAGATTTACCTTGGTCTGACCACTCATGGTCATTTTAAGAATATCCGAAATCTGTTCCGGCAGCTGGGCGGACTTGCGCAACAGCATCATGCCCTCCTGCTTGGCCTTTTCGATTTCGTCTTTCCAGTCAAAATTCTTTTTGTAATCCACGGCCAGACTACGGGCAAATATCTCCACAAAGCTGACCTTGGGACAGCACATACGCATAACACCTTCGACCGTCAGCACGCCCCGGGCAAACATGGAGAGTCCCTGCGGACAGACGATGTGATGGACGCGCATCAGGTTCATGATTTGTCTGGTCAGCACGCCCATCTGCAATTCGCTGAAATCAAGGGAGCTGTACTGCGCCAGCATGGCATCAATATCCTGATACAAGGCCGTATGGTTTACCTTGCCCCTCACCATGCCCAGCGCCAATACCGCTGCCTTCATCTCGAAGGTATCGTGATGCGCCAGCGAATACACCGCCTTGCGGATAGCCGCCCTGTCACGGCCGGACAGACGCCCCATCATCCCCAAATCCAGCCAGACAATCCGGCCGTTGCGAATCCAGATATTGCCGGGATGGGGGTCGGCATGGAAGAAACCGTCCTCAATAATCTGCCGCACATAGTTTTCGCCCAAACGGCGGCCTAAGGTATTGATATCATAGCCGCGTTCTTTGAGCTTGGCAAAATCATCAATGCGGATGCCGTCCACAAACTCCATGACCAGAATGTGCTGCATGGACAGGTTGCGGAATACCTTAGGACAGGTCACATAATCCACATCGCGGTTTAAATGGGCAAATTCCTCAATGTGGTCAGCCTCCATCAGGAAGTCCATTTCCTGCTTGGCGATGGTCCACATTTCATCAAGCACCATGTTGAAGTCAATGACATCCTGTGAACGGCTCACGACCTTTATCAGGGTGGCCGCCCGTTTCAGCAGGACGATGTCCTTGCTCATTATCTCATAGATGCCCGGGCGCTGTACCTTCACCACTACCTTTTCCCCGGTGGTGAGGACTGCCCGATGTACCTGCGCAATGCTGGCTGAGCCGATGGCCTCTTCATCTATGTAGGAGAACACCTGATTCCAGCGGCGGTTATACTCCCGTTCAATGACTTCCACAATCGTGGAAAAGGGCATGGGCTTGGCCTCGGACTGGAGCTTCATCAGCTCATCGCAGTAATCCGGCGGTAAAAAGTCCGGGCGCATGCTCATTATCTGTCCCAGCTTTACAAAGGTCGGCCCCAAATCCTCCAGAATCTGCCGGAGTTTTTCGGGGGTCATGCCCTTGACTACCTCCTGCTTGCGCAGAACCGCCACCATTTCTTTTAGGCGTTCCGTGGTGCCTGCATCTTCACTTTTAGCTTTAAACAAATTTCCCAGCATAGCACTGGCTCCTTTGGTTTAAGTAAAATATCAGATTAACGGTCTTATTTCTTGCTGTATTTTTCTGCCAGCTGCTGCTTGACAGTTTCGTTAGCCAGGAAGTCATCGTAAGTCGTTACACGGTCCACGACGCCGTCCGGCGTAATGTCGATAATGCGGTTGGCGATAGTCTGGACAAACTCATGGTCATGGGACACGAAAAGTGCCGTGCCGCCGAAGGCAATGAGACCATTATTGAGTGCCGTGATGGATTCCAAGTCCAGATGGTTGGTGGGTTCGTCCATCAGCAGGACATTGGCACCGGAGAGCATCATCTTGGACAACATGCAGCGCACGCGCTCACCACCGGAGAGCACGGAGGCCTTTTTAAGGCTTTCCTCGCCGGAGAACAGCATACGGCCTAAGAAACCACGCACAAAGGTTTCGTCCGGGTCCTTGGAATACTGGCGGAGCCAGTCCACAAGCGACAGGGATACACCGTCAAAATAAGCGGAGTTATCGGCCGGCAGATAGGCCTGCGTAGTCGTTACGCCCCACTTGAAAGTACCTTCATCAGGTTCTTCCTCACCCATGAGAATCTTAAACAACATGGTTTTGCCAATGCTGTTGGGGCCGACAAAGGCCACCTTGTCACCGCGTTTCAGCGTGAAACTTACATTCTTCAGCACCTGCTCGCCATCGACGGTCTTGGAAATGCCGTCCACCTGCAGGAGCTGGTCACCAGCCTCACGGTCCGGCGTAAAGGCAATGTAGGGATAACGGCGCGAAGACGGCTTGATATCCTCCACCTTGATTTTATCGAGCAGCTTTTTACGGCTGGTAGCCTGCTTGGACTTAGCGGCATTAGCGGCAAAACGCGCGATAAAGTTCTGCAGTTCCTTGATTTTTTCCTCGGCTTTCTTATTCTGCTCCTTCTGCAGCTGCAAAGCCAGCTGGCTGGACTGATACCAGAAATCATAGTTGCCGGCATAGAGCTGAATAGCGCCGAAGTCCACATCACAGATATAAGTGCAGACCTGATTGAGGAAATGACGGTCATGGGATACGACGATTACCGTATTTTCAAAACCAGCCAGAAAGTCCTCGAGCCAGTTGATGGATTCCACGTCCAAATGGTTGGTCGGCTCGTCCAGCAGCAGAATGTCCGGGTTGCCAAAGAGAGCCTGTGCCAGCAGGACACGGACTTTTTCCTTGGCCGTGAGGTCTGCCATCTTCATGGTGTGCTCTTCTTCCGGAATGCCCAGGCCATTGAGCAGACGGGCAGCCTCAGACTCTGCGTCCCAGCCGTTGAGTTCTGCAAATTCAGCCTCAAGCTCTGACGCCTTCATGCCATCTTCCTCGGAAAAATCCGGCTTGGCATAGAGAGCATCTTTTTCGTCCATAATCTCTACCAGGCGCTTATGTCCCATGATGACCGTACGCAGTACCTCATAATCATCATAGGCATAATGATCCTGCTGCAAAACTGCCAGACGCTCGCCCGGGGTAATTTCAATATTGCCCCCGGTGGGTTCAATTTCCCCGGACAACAGTTTCAAAAAAGTCGACTTGCCGGCACCATTTGCGCCGATAATGCCATAACAGTTGCCCGGCGTAAACTTCAGGTTTACGTCCTTATACAGGACACGCTTACCAAACTGCAGACTTACATTGTTTGTAGTAATCATAGATTAAATAAAATCCTCTCTTTATATAAAATTACTTAGATAACATTTCCCGGAACATGCTCATAATGCTCTGGCCGTACGTATAGCCCGGCACAGCCCAGCGGCCATTTAAATCCTGCCAGCTGGAAAGCGTCCGTGAACCATAAGTATTGCGTACCAATGCATAACGGGGGTCAACCACCGGTTCCGACGGACGGCGGGTAGATACATACGCCAGCAAATGCTGAATCTGCGCTCTTACGCCCATCTGCGGACTGGAAAAATAAGCCCCTTTAACATCAGCACTGGTAGTCCCCAGGCCGCAATAGTTGTTCTGGTCAGGTGTCACCGTGCCGCCATAACGGAAAAAGCCCGTTTCCTTCAAAGCCTGTGCAAAAGCCACATCCGGACGAATCCCCTCCCGGGCGCCCTCTTCGTAGTAATAGGCCACCAGTTCTTTTGGTGACACAGCGATATTCGGGCTGGGGTTGACACTCAGCAGATATCTGACGCACTGCTCCTGACTGGCCAGTGCCGTCCCGATAATCGAATCATCAAAGGCTGACACCGTAGTCGGCACCTTGACATTCTCAATCTTTTTTTCCTCAACCGGCGGATGCAGAATAGCATCAATGCGAGCCTCCAGACTCTTCTGCGCAGTACCGCGCTCCACCACCTTGGTGCTGCTGCCGATTTTCAGCCGCTGACTGGTATCCACTTTTGTTTCCAACTCAGGACTGGTTCCCAAATGACGGGCCTCTGCCCCGGGAACACCGGCAATGCAGCTGACCAAAAGACCGGCTGCCATAACTTTCGCACAACACTTAAACAACACGAACTGAACACTCCTTGCACTTACACACCATTAACTTACAACTTTATCCCACACATTCAAATGAACATGCTATAAGCAAAATAAAAAGCAAATAAGGCTCCCCCTGCTGCCATGCAACGGGAAATATCTCTTGCCCTGCCGGCAAAAACCATGAAGATAATATATCCCCAGATTCCGGCACCTAAAGCCGTGGCAAAATTATGCGCCAACGGCAGCAGCAAAGTCATGACCGTAATGCTCATCAGTTCCGCCCGGCGCGTATCCTCACCAGCCGACAAGGGAATTTCCCTGCTCAGACGCAGAATGAGCAAAAAACCACTGCCCACTAAAACGGGCACCGTCATTGCCGGAAAATCAGCCCAGGCAGCCGCCAGCGGTTCCATAAACAAAGCCAGCAGCAGGACAGCTGCTGCCCCACCGGTAACATACCTGCCGGCTGCCCCCTGTGACGCGGCGGCGGTCGGGGCTACGGCCAGCGGCGTTGTTCCCAGCAACGCTCCGACAATACCCAAAGCACTTAACGTGCCTGCCCCCTTACATTGCTGCTGCCGGCCGGCCGCCGGGGCAAAAGCCATAATGCTGCTGGCGTTGATAGTCCCCAGGCACACGGGCAGGCACAGGCTGGTCAGCCCAAACAGCCATAACTCTTTATTTGTACCGGCAGCCCCTGTGAGCTGCCCTACAGACGTATCAAGCCCCTCCGGCAAAAAAAACGGCGCTGCCGGTATAACCCAAAAACCTTCGAGCAAGGTGGCCACCAACGTAAAGGCCATGCCGTAAAACAGCGCCAGCCTGCACCGGCAGGCCGCCAGTGCCAGGGTGAGGATAATCCCCACCAGGCTCCAATAAGCCAAAGGGTCATAAAAGCCCCCCACCATGGTTACACTCCAGGGCGAAGTGACGATAATCCGCCCCAGATTAAGCCCCTGCACAATCAGATACACAGCCACTGCCAGGCATATCCCCCAGCACAAAGCCGGCGGCAAAAGATTTTGCCGGTGTCTTGACGCCCACAGCCAAAATCCTATTCCGAGCACGGAGCCGGCAGCACTTATGCCTAAAATCTGCTGCCACCCCAGGCCGTTGCTGATAGCAATAATAAATACCAGATAAGCGGTAACCGTCACCGAAGGCATAGCCACCAGGGAAAGGCCCTGGCGGCTGAGCAGCAAGGTTCCCAGCAGGGACATAATAGCACCTGCCGTATAGGCAGCAGCAAAATTTGCCCCGGCCCAGGAAAGCATCGTAGCTGTTACCACCAATTCCCCCACAGCGGTTAAGGCCATCGCCACGCCTGTGAAAATATCCTTTGCCACTCCCATTAACGGTTCACCCTTCACATAGTATATCGATTCTATTTTACCACAGGAAATAAAAAATTGACAGTTTCTCACAGTCTTTTTCATAAATTATGCCATTTTACATGGTATAACGAGGCAAGAAAATGTCCCCCACCTCAGCAGGTGGGGGCACGAATACCAAAACAGGCGGCGAGCATATCTCTCGCCTCGTTGAAACGCCAAGAGAAAACTGGAACAACGGCGTTATAATAAAAATCATTAAAAACCATGTTCAAGGAGGAATTGCTTTGCCTGCTATCAAGTCTTTGCGGACGGTGAAACTCGGAGCCCTGGCGGCCATCGTCCTGCTCTTTGTCATCATACATCTGATAAATCCGGCCTTTTTGCCGCACATCTGCGGTCTGCTCGCCCGCGGCGATATTCAGGAAACCGCTGGCTATATAGCTTCTTTTGGGTCGGGAGCCTTGATTTTCAGCTTTTTGCTTACCCTGTTTGTCAACGCTCTGGGTTTTCCTCCGGCGATTATTTTTTCCACCGCCAACACGTTGATTTTCGGCATTTTCTGGGGCATCGTCCTGTCCGTGGTCGCAGAAACCGTGGGCGTGGCCTTCAGCTTTATCATCCTGCGTTTCTATTTCCGGGAGGCCGCCGCCAAAATCATCAGCCGCAACAAGACCTTGTCCAATCTGGATAAGTACAGCGGCAGCCGGGGCTTTGTGGTCATGCTGATTGCCAGAATGGTGCCTTATTTCCCATCCGTTATGCTCAATGCCATCGGTGCCCTGTCCGCCATGAAATTCCGCGACTACGTTATCGCGTCTTTAGTGGGCAAGTTTCCCTCGACAGGCATTGAGGCCATTATCGGCCATGATGCCATCACCAAGCAGGAAGACCCCACGCGCATGATTGTGGTCATCATCTTTGCCGTTATCCTCATTGTCGGCGCATGGCTTTACGAGCGTCACGAACAGCGAAAACTTGCAGAAAAATAGGAAGTGATTCGTTATGGTGCTTTCCCGCCGCAAATTTCTCAGCCTTATCAGTAAGTCGGCCGTTTTTCTGGGGCTCAGCAGCCTGTTCCCCAGACTTGCTGCCGCCGGCACGCCGCCCATTGAGGCGCTGCGCCAGCTCATTACCAGCGACCCGCGTACCTCCCGAACAATTATGTGGCAAAGCAAGACGCCCTTAGACAGCTGTCACCTGCAGTACCGCGATGGCCAGAACTTACAGCAGACAAGGGCGGCTATCGTAAGCAGCCTTACGGAAGACCGCGTGACAAATTATTACTACACTGTATACCTAAAGGACCTCACCCCCGGCACCACCTACAGCTACCGTATCTGGTACGGCAACGATGTCACAGACTGGCAGGAGTTTACAACGCCCCCGGCTGATATGCAGGAATTCAGCGCCCTGATTTTTTGCGATTCCCAATGCGGCTATACTTACGATAGCTGGCATGAACATTTCCGCGCCATCTGGCAGCGCCACCCTGAGGCTCAGTTTTTTGCCATTAACGGCGATATCGTGGACAACGGCCAGCAGGAATGGCAATGGCAAAACTTCTTTGCCGCCATCGAAGGGGAACTTCCCAAACATCTCTTCGTGCCGGTGATGGGCAACCATGAATGCTACAGCCTCATCTGGAAGCCATGCCGCCCCCGGCGCTACGAACTCAGCTACAGCCTGCCCCCCAACGGCAATCAGGCTTTGCAGAATTATTATTATTCTTACGATTACGGTCCTGTCCACTTTGTGGTTCTCAACACGCAAATGCTGGAACTGGCCGGCATAGCCCCTGACCTCTTAGCCCAGCAAAAGGCCTGGCTGCGTCAGGACGTCAAACAGCACCGTAAAAAATGGCAGGTTGTCCTCATGCACAAGGATGTCCTTTCCTATGATGAATTTCAGGTAAACAGCCAAACCATGATGAGTATCAGCGATGTGGGCTATGCCTTTATGCCGCTGTTTGACGAACTGGGCATTGACCTGGTGCTTACCGGCCACATGCACACCTACCGCAACCGCGGTCATATCTACAAGCTGGCTCCTGCCGACAAAGGCCCCGTCTACATCATGAGCGGCCCCATCGGCAACCAGCAGTACAATGTCCCCGAGGATAAGCATTTTGACAAGTCAGCCATCTATCAGCCCACGCCTCCCAATTATCTCCTGCTGCAAGCCAGTGAAGAACACCTCATCGTCACCTGCTATACGGCTGATGGCGAACTTGTAGAAAAAATAGAAATATAACGAGGCAAGAAAATGTCCCCACCTCAGCAGGTGGGGGCACGAATACCAAAACAGGCGGCGAGCATATCTCCCGCCTCGTTGCGAAGCGAAGCTAGTCCTTTAGGGAAACGCCAAGAGGAAGTTTTGCCTATGGCAAGCAAAAAAATTTAGCGCATTACTATTGCAATATTACATAGTAATGCGCTATACTATATCCCAAAGTTATATTGAGAATTATTCTACTGGAGGTATCAACATGGCCACAATCAATGACAATTATCTGAAACTCCCCGGCAGTTATCTGTTCGCGGAAATCGCGCGCCGGGTAGCAGCTTTTAAAGAGGCACATCCCGAGGCTGACATCATACGTCTGGGTATCGGTGACGTAACCCAGCCTCTGCCGGCCGCCTGTATTGAGGCCATGCACAAAGCCGTCGATGAACTTTCCCGGCAGGAAACCTTCCGCGGTTACGGTCCTGAGCAGGGCTACAGCTTTTTAATTGAGGCCATCATCGAACATAATTATCGTCAGCGCGGCATTGATATCGCCAGTGACGAAATCTTTGTCAGTGACGGCTCCAAGAGCGACTGCGGCAACATTCAGGAAATCTTTGGCACGGACAACCGCGTAGCCATCACCGACCCTGTTTATCCCGTGTACCTCGATACCAATGTTATGGCCGGCCGCACCGGCACTATCGGCGAGGACGGCCATTTCCAGGGAGTGACCTACCTGCCCTGCGACGCCAGCAATAATTTTGCCCCGGCCCTGCCGCAGGAAAAGGTCGATATGATTTATCTCTGCTGCCCCAACAATCCCACCGGCACCACCCTTTCCCGGGCTGAGCTGAAAAAATGGGTGGACTACGCACGCGCAAACGAGGCCGTAATCCTCTTTGACGCCGCCTATGCTGCCTATATCACCGAAGATGATGTTCCCCGTTCCATTTACGAAATCGAGGGTGCTAAGAACGTGGCCATTGAGTTCCGTTCCTTCTCCAAGACCGCCGGCTTTACCGGCACGCGCTGCGGCTACACCGTCATTCCGAAATCTGTCAAAGGCAAGGCTGCTGACGGCTCACTGGTCGAGTTTAATAAACTTTGGAACCGCCGCCACACTACCAAATTTAACGGCACGGCCTATATCGTACAGCGCGGTGCAGCTGCCATCTACACGGCAGCAGGCCAGCAGCAGGTCAAGGAAACCATCGCCTATTACATGGAAAATGCCCGTATCATCCGTGAAGGACTGCAGGCTGCCGGCATTACGGCTTACGGCGGTGTCAACGCACCCTATATCTGGCTCCAAACGCCTGACAATATGCCGTCCTGGGATTTCTTCGACAAACTGCTGACAGAAGTCAACATTGTGGGCACTCCTGGTGCCGGCTTTGGCCCCTGCGGCGAAGGCTATTTCCGTCTCACTGCCTTTGGCGACAGGGAAAATACTCTCCGTGCTGTAGAGAGAATAAAAAACAAGCTGCACATTTAAGGCAGCCTGTATTTTGCTGACTAATAATCCGCCGTTATTACTTCAGCCCCAGAGGCAGCCAGTAAGCCTCTGTCCCGGCAATCTGGTCAGGAGAAAATCTGGCATACAAGGCGCTGGGATTTTTGCCCAGCATAAAACAACTCAAAGTCTTATAACCTGTCATCGTACCGCTGTCAGTTGCAGCGGTACATTTTTTTTGCTCCACAAACAACTGATACATGGAATCCCGGCTGTCGCGGCGCACAATGTCCTCGCTGTCCACATCTTTGGTCATTCTTACGCCCTGCTTATCTATAACCTCAATCCCGGCGCCCTCACGCCCCCATATCGGTTTCTTTATCCAGCTCGGGCCCGTCTGCAGAAACGCCGGAGAAAAATCACGAGCAAAGTAAGACGGCAGCATATAGCGCTTGATAATGGACGATTCCATATCAGTAAACACACGCTGTCCGCCCTGATTATTGTTATTAAGCGCCCATACCAGAGCCTGGAAGGCCTTGGACTGCATGATAATCGCCTCCGGCGGATTAAACATCATAAAGCGCCCGTTAAGATAGCCATCCATAAAATCCTGCCCCAAGGTATCACCATCGGGCGTCCGTTCCTCAATTAGGATTTCCAGCGGGTGCAGGCGGTAAATGGCATTGGCTGTGCGGCCATCCGGCAGAAGGATACTGCCGTCATTTCTCACCGCCAGGTCATAGAAGGACGTAAAACAGATAGCGTCATCGGCCTCAACCGCCAGCGTGTTCTTCTTCATGGCCCGCATTAAAAACTGCGTAGTGGCCATATCCTCCTGATAGTCATGGAAACAGGCAAATAAAAAGGGGTGCTTGCGGTGAAAGCGCCCTGTGCTTATACTTACTCCCGGCTCCGAGGCCAGGAAAATTTCATTGAGCCAGCTGCAAAGTTTATCATACTCCCCGTAGTTGGGGTCTTCCACGCCAAAATGCGTGCAGGCCACCATATTGCCGTAATATGCCTCAACCACGGCACAAGGGGTATCGGCATTTATTTCCACCATGTGCAGTTCACCGGCCTCATCCTGCACATAGTCAAACCGGGACAGCCAGCTGACCAGCCGCATAACATTTTCCTGCTGCAGGTAGGGAATGAGCTGGGGAGGTATTTCCAAATCCACCAGAAACTGCTCGCCACACCGCTGGCAGACCTGCACCGCCCGTTGAAAAGCCCCAAACAATACTCCGCTGACATAGCGCAGCTCCTCAGCCTGTTCTTTGCTTATCAGATCTATGTTCCTGGTAGGGTATTTATCGTCATAGCCTTCGTATTCGACAAACGGGAAAATTTCCCGATTCAGTAAATCGCGCCAATCATCACTCATATAACTCACCGCTTTCCCTTTATTAAGAGGCCGAACTGCGGGTGCCGGCGGAACCAAACCCGCTCTTGGCCCCCGTGGAAGATTTGGCCGTGGACTTGCCGGAGTTGTTGGAAACATGCGTACTGCTGCGATAATTCCCATAGGAATGCGACAACTTCTCCTTTTCCCGCTCCGGCAGCGGTTTTACCGGTGTTGACGAAGTATAGCGCTGTGTCCGGGAATTGTAATAGCCGCCACCGCCACTGAGCCCATGAAATGCATAGTAGCCAGCCGCCAGTCCGGCCAGCAGTCCGGCAGTGCCGGCAATATACTTCAGGCTGCCGTCCTCCTCACGCCGAAAGGTGACATAACTGCCATCCTCATAAGTCGCGGTTTCCGTCCCATCCTCATTTTCCGTCAGCGTGTATTCAGCGCCTTTTTCATCTTTAAACACATGATTCTGGCTGACTTCCTGCCCCTCACCGATCTCCTCACCGAATATCCAGGCCGAAAAAGCCGCCGTTGTCGCTATGGCTGTAAATATCGCCAATATTTTGGTTGTTTGCGAACTTAACAAAAGCCATCCTCCCCTTTTTACCTCTTATGTTTACTATGATAGGGTATCCCCCATACCTTGTCAATTTTATGGCGAATTTCTAATTATCCTTTAATAGCAATATAATACGGCTCTAATTGTATTTAATCTTTACTAATGTTATGATATTTTCTGTAAATACTTGGAGGAGATGATAATTCTTGGAAGAACAGACTGTAAATCGCCTGAACAAAAAACTGATTGCCTGCATTGTATCTATTGTTTTAATTATCTGCGGCGTTGGCGGCTACTTTTACTACAAACGCACCCCCACCTACTCCCTGCAGCTGATTCAGCAGGCAGTCAAAGACCACAACTGGGAAAAATTCAGCCAACATGTTGATACCAAAGGCCTGGCCGATTCAGCTTTCGATGATATCATCGATATCGCTTTGGAAGAGGATAAAAACCACCGCTTTACTAATGACAAGAATAAAACCTTTGTCACCGGTATGGTACAGCTGATAAAACCGATGGTAACCGGTGTTTTGGAAAATGCCATCAAGGAATATGTCGAAACCGGCACGGTCAAAAACAAATTCAGCAGTAAAAAGGATGATGACAATACAAGCACTGGCAAAAGCGCTAAAAACAGCAGCAAAGCCAACGGTAATAACCCGGCCAACGAAATCATCGGCAAAACCCGTGTTGATGATTTGAAATTCACCGGCGTAAAGGATACCACCACCGACGGCTCTGTATCCACTGTGACTATCGGCCTGCATGACGAGGCTGAAAACACGGATTACGAGTTAAAACTGCGCATGGTCCAGCGTGATGACGGCACTTGGAAACTCACCAAGGTGGATAACCTTAAGGAATTCTTCCATGCCCTCAAAGAAATTGAGAAGAAAAAGCTGGCTGAACTGAATCGGGATTTACAGGCTCAGCTGGACGAAAGCCTTTCCTTGGGCGAATTAAAAGCCACTGTAGAACCTGCCTCCGGCAAAAGCACGCTCAATAAACTGACAGTAAGAGTGCCTGCTGCTTTCAACAGCAGCAATGGCATTCAGTCAGCTCAGGTCAAACTAACCATCACCGCCCCTGACGGCGAAACCAAAGACTATACCTTCCGTCACAACCTGAGCAATCAAAAAACCGGCACCAGGGATTTACTGCTCACCAAAAAACTAACCTCTACCCCCTTTGAAAAGGCTTTAAGCCAAAGCCGGGGCGACGGTTACACCTACAGCGTCAACGTTATAGCGATAAAGTATGCTGACGGCACAACAGTGGAACTGTTGAAAAAACTGCCTAAAAACTGATTGTCACCATAAAAAATACCGTAGTCACTTTTAAGTGGCCACGGTATTTTTTAATTTTTATTTCCCAATAAATTTGCGCACGGCCTTGCCGTTTAAGTAGTCACACAGCCGCCCCTGATAGCGTCCCTCCTGCGCCATAACATTGATTATATGGTCGCGGATTTTCCACCAGCCCGTCTGCCAGTTGGAAAACAGCGTGTTTTCGGCCGGAGCCCGGCCGATAATCCGCTGCAAAACAATATCCGGCGAGAGATGTTCCAAAAATTTTATAACCCGGTCCTCGTATTCCGGCAGGGAAATCATTTTTATCCTGCCAGCCTCATAGTCACGGGCCATCGCTGTCCCCTTAACGATATACAGGGCGTGCAGTTTAACCTGGTCTACGCCTAAGGCTGATAAAATCTTGGCGTCCTCAATAACATCAAGCTCATCATCCCAAGGCAGGTTCAGAATAAGATGGACACAGGACTGCAGGCCGTATCGCTTAATACGCAGAATAGCGTCAATCAGTTCGGCCAGCGTATGGCCACGGTTGATAGCCGTCAAGGTATGAACGTTGGTACTCTGCAGCCCCAGCTCCACACAGATATCAATACCGAATTTATCAGCCTGTGCCTTTATAGCCGTCAAATGCTCATCACTTACACAGTCCGGCCGGGTAGCGATATACACCTCCACCACATCATCAGGGGCCCCGGCCTCTGCCACCCAGGCCGCCAGCTGTTCCGGCGTCGTGTAAGTGTTGCTGAAATTTTGCAGGTAAGGAATAAATTTCTTAGCCTTGTACTTGGGTACGATATGCGCCTTGTTGGCCGCCATCTGCTCGGTAATCGTCATCGACGCCGGCAGGTTCTCATACCCCGTGCCAATCTCCCCACAAAAAGTACAGCCAGCTCCGCCATTCCCACAAGTACCGTCCCGATTCGGACAAGTCACAGGCAATGCTATCGGCAGTTTATAGACCTTCTCGCCGTAGCGGTCTTTTAGGTAATCGGAAAATGCCCGATAAATAGATTGTTCCATTACAACTCCCGCAAAATCTCACCAATAAACTTATCCATAGTATATGCTCCATCCGCTTGAAGCGCCTTCTTATCAAAAACCATGAAGTATTTATACCGGTTTCCGGCTTTTGCCTGCCAATGGCGTCCCAGTTTCAGTTTCGTCCGGCTGTCATCGCCGTCCAGATAATCCCCCTTTGCTTCAATCAGGAGAATCTTGTCTGACTCCGTTTTGACAATAAAATCCGGATAATGATTGATAAAGGCATTGAGCCTCATTCCCTTGCGTTCGTTAATACGGTGCCACCAGCGCACATTATCCTGCTCCACTATTGCATCCAAAAGCCGCCGTTCAAATTTATTCATATCATCTTTTTCGGCTGTATAAAGGGATTTGGGAATGTAGGAAATATTTTCTGCCGGAGTTATAACTTGGGGCAGCGCATAACTTCCCTGACAGGTGATTTTATCTAATTCCAGCCCCATCCAGAACGGCCTTGATTTCCTTGTCTTTTACCTTGGCCCGTTCCAGATTGGTTTCTTTGCGACCATCAATAGAAATGAATTCGTCATTCCGCTGGAGCAAATATTCCACATTGTCAAACTTGGCGTGCTCATGCAGCACCAGCTGGTCAAAGAGCTCATCCGGCGTATTGTTGTAGATGATGTTCAGTGGCAGGGGTGAATCACAGACCGCATACTCCACGCCATAGCGTTCCAATGTTTTCAGCCGATGTACCTGCTCGGCAAATAAATACAGCTGATCCTACACAATGTCCGTGGCATTCTGATACCATAGCCATTTGGCGTACTCACCCACCAGCTCCGTCTTATGCCCTTTGCGCTTCAGCTTCGAAAAAATATCTGCGGCGATGGTGCTCTTGCCTATGCCAGCACCGCCGTAAAAGTTTATTACCTTCAACCTTAATCTCCTGTCCGTTCTTAGAATTTTACAATAACCATTATACACCACAGAAGGGCTGTTCTCTACCATTACCGAACAAAAAAGCCCCTCAGTAAGTCACCAAGTAGTTTCATCGTCTTAATCCTTGGCATAAGAAAAAGCACTCTTACTATCAGAGTGCCTTGTTTACTGACTATTCTATTCGTCTCTCTTGGACAGCATCTTGCCTATTTGGATTGCCTGCTCTGTCAACGTCTTCATTTCCTTCACCGTCAACATTGCCGTCTGCTCTTTAGGCTGCACACAGCCCCCATTAAAAACAACAGTTCGTTTATCAGACTCTATTATATTTTTTAACAATCTCGGTTCTTCCCAACTGAAATCATTCATTATTCTGTCGTATGCTTCGACTCCTGCACGGATCTCCTCTGGCGTATAGGTTGTTTTATCTCGACCTGAAAGTAAATCGTCAATCGCTTTTGACGATATGTCCGGGATTTTTCTTGGCATACTCTATCTCTCCCCTACTCTAATCGACTTTTAGTCAGTACCATAGCCATACAAGACAACCATTTCGATTTATGCAGCCCGGCCTTAGATGCTGCAACCACTTCCAGCGGTAGTCCGGTTTCCGCTCCTGCCAGTAATGATGCTGGAGCTGAACAGGATGGTCTGCCTACATCCGATAAATCACATGGTATGACAGGAGGCCTCCCCAGATGCTCGATGCATAAAGCCCCGAACCTTAACGTCCAAAACGACTTCGGTTATCTGCCTCCATTTATGGTGAGCCGCAGCTCACACCTGAAACTCACCTTATGACGGAGGCGCACATCCGTCTACCATCGCCGCTAATGGTACGCTTAGAACGGTCGCTGGCAAATAAAACGACACCAACGCTGGGAGCGCCACATGCGTAAAGCAAGATTCATTCAAAATAGATATAACCACGTTTTCCATATTTAGTTGACTTCAGCTCTATACTCATCTACCAATCGATCATAAGTAATTGAAGCAGACAATGACACTAATGGATTCATTATGGGATTTATCGACATATTAATATGGTTTAATACCCAATTTGCACCTTCCTGCCGCAAAGACTTGTCTGTAATCTCCTTATGCGATACCTTCAAACGTGCATAGGCACACCGCTTCACATATATACTATCGTTGCCATAACTTAACCAAAAATCATCAAAATTTGTATTCTCACGCGCATTTGTTTCACTTTTTGTTCTACCTGCATCAATTTCGTTTAATTTTTCCACATACTTATCAACAATGTAATTGGCCAGATCAAAACTAAGCCTATGATCTGCATCCATTACCTTTATAACAGTTTTCTCCTTCTCTGTTAACTTGTTCCACTTACTAGAAAAGTCATAGCGCCTATAGGGTGAACGTTTATGACTTGTCGTCCCCCATTTTATCAACTGCTTCTTTTCCAAATTATCTAATGGCATATATGATACATTATCGAGCACATCTATATCCACTTCTATGTTAGCTTGCCGAGCAATATTCAACCTTTCCTGGACATTATCGGTATCCATCATTTTGTCAATAAGCCCATATTCCGTAGGCTTCTCGTTAAGATAGGCATAAACATATTCATCTGTTGTTGCAGGTATCAGCCTATATAAAATATTACGTTTCCTTCTAACATCATCTGTTGCAAAGAACTGTTCTATAAGCTGAATTTCCTCTTCTGTCGCATCATGATATATTAAACTATCCTCAGGATACAATTTCAATGCATCATATTCTTTAGGTCCTATTTTCATACAATCAATTTCAGCCTTTTCACATTCAGCCTTAGCACTTTCAACCCCATCCCTTGCTGCGATAATAACAAAGTTCACCAACCCATCTTTGTCCCCTTTAGACAGCAATAAGGAATGCAGATTATCATAAGCAGTCTCATATCCATCTGTATAAGCGCATCTAAACCAATATTCAGCTCGTTCAAAATTCATAGGCAGAAGAATTCCACGATGATAAAAAACGCCCAATGCATTCTCAGCCACCGCTCTCCCTTCAAAAGCAGCATTTATTATTGCCCTTGCTTTTGGAATACGTTTCAGTAGCATATCTTTTTCATTTTCATCTTTGGTATCTTCATATATTGAATCTTGAACATACTCCATAATTTCTGCTAGTTCCTTAAGGCCAGTATCAGAAAAATCATCCCTACGGAATTCATCATCAAGTGCTGAAATTTTTTCATCCCTATCCGGGAACAGTTCTTTCGTTAATTTTTTTATCTTATCTGCCAATACTTCTTTTTCATTTTTTTGCATAAACATATCATCTAATAGATATGCTTTCCGATAATACCGAAGAGCTCTTTTTTTATCCTTAATTTTATTCTCTAGTATATCTGCAATTATCTTACACACACTTTCTCTAGGAGTAAGAATTCCATATAGAGCCTTATCATACCACCTAACTGCTTCTTCATAATCTACGGGAATCCCTTTTTCTTCATCTCCTTTTTCATACGCCTCAGCCAGTTCTATCTGCTCTGTTCCAAAGCCATCTACAGCAGTCTCAATCATTTCTTCTAGCGTTCTGCTTTTCTTCTTTTCTCGTTCCGACATTTGTTCTTTAACCATATCGATTATACGTGAAGCATCTTCCCAATCATCGTCTTGGGCCTTACGCAGCCAAAACAATGCAAGGTCATCACTCCTCATATGTATTGATATATCTATGTCATTATCATTCAAATCATCTACGGTCAATCCATATCCACAGAAATATGACCACCCAAGTTTCCCCTCGCCTTCAGGATAGCCAAGGAGAGCTGAGCGCTGATACAAATAATTTGCAAACAAAACCTCGCCTTTAGTATCATACAAATTACCAAGCAAACTATACAATTCCGCATTTTCTTGTGTATCATCAAAAGAGAAAGCAGAAACATCTTCATTATTCATCAATGCATTTTCAAATTCGATGACCTTTTTGTTCATGCTCATTCTTTTCTCTTTTGAGATCTTGGGCTTCCAATTTTTCTTGTAATAATCAATTGCACGTTTCACAGTATCTAAATCATACTGCTTATACGCCATTGAAACGAATTCAACTACATCCTCTTCATTAGCGTACTTACCATCAATAATCCATCCTAATTTCTGGTCATATTGAGTCTGTGCCCATTTCATTGTCAAAGCCAACTTGCTATCTGCTCGAAGTTCCATAACCATCAACCTCCATCTTTCCGGTTTCCGGGTTAAATCCATCAATATACATCTGGGCACCATGTGCCAATAAGAGCTTCTCCTGGGCTTCACTATACTCCTCACCATAAACAGAAATCGAATCAGACACCATGCTTAAAACCGATGATTTTATGAACCATTCATCACGCATAATACACATTTCCTCATAATCTGTATTATAATTCGGATTTGCCCCTCTACTAAGCAAAAACTCCATAACGCTTGCATCACATATATATTCAGATTCGCATAGTGGTGAACACAGGCACCCAAATCCATATGAATTTATATCTGCTCCTTGACTAATTAAATAATCAATGCATTCTTTCATTTTAGATATCCTTGCCTTGAGTTCTGATGGTCCCCAAACATCAAGTTCATCTAAACAAAAGTCCTGTATTGCTTCCACACATTTATAAATAGGTGATTCTCCGTCTTTATTTAAAGCGAATATATTAGCACCATCTTGAAGAGCCGATTTTATCGCCCCGATGTCCAAATGCTCACAAGCTTTAAATAACGAATCATCCTTAACATCATGTCGATTGATTTCTTGACCGTGCAGCAGTTCCATATCCGACAATGACAGTGTAACAAAATAGTCCTCTATTTCCTCCCAATCATACAAAACATTCTTTTGTTTGTATTTCCCAGCATCTAATAAATCTCCATCTCTATATATTTCATGTACATTTTCAGTATCTATTATGATATTAACAGTAGGTGACACTTCATTCGACAAAGAAATCGTAGTAAAATATTCATTTTTCACTTTGTAGCCAGTAGAAAAAAAGGGACCTTCCGACACTCTTACCACACCGGATGAACAAAACGTCTTAAGCATTTCATAAAAGGCTGCAATCTGATCATTTGTTGATTCATGGACATATGATAACTTATTAAACGACTCATTTCTTGGGACCCATTTCATCCAAAACGGTGCAGAACATCTTTCCTTAAATGCACATACAGTCATCAATAATAGTTGAATAGCATAGTATAACTTTAGAGATATAATTTCATTCGTCACGCTTATCTTATAGGGCAAATTATCGTGCTTCAATCCGGAAATACTGATTATTTCTCTTGGTCGGCTTATCGCCACAGGAAAATATCCACAATTATAAGTCCGTATATCTGCATTCCTCAAGCAATCCTTTATTGTATAAAGGTCAGAAATATTCATTTTGCGAAACCTTCTCTCTACGATACCACTGCCAAATCTCCATTACACGCTCTTAATACCATCACTACATGCTCAAATTTTATACAAATTTGATGCGACTTCCCTATCTAAAATGTTGACTATATCCAACATAGTAACATCACGGTTGAATAATCCTAAATCTGGCTCTGTTATATCGGCAAAAGAACCATTCTTTGGCATTACCATTTTGACATCAACACTACTGATAGCATATGATATTTCATCTTTATGGTAAAAGTTCCCATTCAACAGAGGGGCTATAAACTCCCAACTCACAGCATCACTTGCTAAAATAGTTGCTTCTAAAGGGGTATATACAACGCCTAACCATTCCTCAAAACATTCACCTTTCAATAATTTTTCATCTATAGAAGGCGTCAACCCCACCGTTTTACCTTCTTTATGCATCTCCCAGTGAAAATAGATACTATGCCATTTCTTGACTTTTTTAGTCAAAAAATCTATGTTGCCAGAAGTTTGCAACAATTCTTCTTGTGTCCAGGCCTTCGCATCCTGTTCCAAATCAATCATGACCATATTCTCCTATACCAGATTTTGCATCGGTAGTGTTCTACCCATAGGATATCAAAAAAACATTCACTTTTGGTCGCTCAGCAAGCGACATTTTTAATTTCTTCTTTCTCCTAAAGTCGGAAAACCATAACACACAAGAACTTCATTGATTAATTGCACATCATAATTTTTATGTTCTATGAAATAATTGATTATAACATCTTCTTTGTTACCACCAGACAATGCATATCCGGCCCGTTTTAACAAATCCTCAAATTCTGCCTCACTAAGTTCTAATGCCAATCCTAACGCTATTGCCGTTCCCTTGCTAGGTTTATATGACTTCTCATTTCTAATTTTTGAAAACAACCGCCTATCAAGGTTGGCTTTCTTATACACTTCTACATCTGACATCCCCTTATTATTAATCAGCTTCCACAAACGCTGTGTAAAAGTATCCTCTAAGTGAGCAAAGATGAAATCAAACCTTTTTTTCATCCGCTGAGACCATGGTTCTTCAATACGACCTATGGAAAATTTTACATCTTCTAGCTGCTTGCGCCTCTCTATTCTCCTCTCCGAATACCAGTAGTACTCTTCTATATATTCATCGATCTGTTCCAACAGGGACTGTTCCATATCATCATCTCCCCATATCAAAATTCACTACTTGCTGACGAATTCGCTAACCAAACACCTAAATCCTGCCTTTGCATCTGTACCTATCGTCTATGTATTTGACCCAATCATCAGGTTTCAGTTCTTCTATTCCTTAGACAATCTTGCCAAAATTAAGTGTTTTTAAGACCTTTGCAAGTCTGGCTCCTGTAAAATTGAACGTTTGGCTCTATCTTTGAACGATTGCCCCTATTATTGAACGATTGCATAGGGCTTTCGTTCAATAATAGAAAAAGCCCGTGGGCTACCAACGGGTTTCAGTTTCAAAATATGCTGCATAATAAGGCAAAATCTCACGCCAAAAATCAGCGTGATGCCTACATGCCTTGATTTTATACGGTTTCATGCGGCTACCGATTGTATCAATCTCGCAGTCAGTATGTCGATATAGATACACTTCACCCGTCCTTCATACTCCGGCAGGAGCGATTTCAACGCCAACAGATTATCCCCATGAATAATCTTGTTACTGCTGTTCTCCCCACCAAAGCTATACTTCCTATCAAGCACATGAAAAGGCACATCCAAATGATGATTGATAACCTTGTCTTTCCCTATCCACTGTAAAACTGGCATAAGCCCTCCATCACTGTTTCAAATGCTTACAAATAAGATAAGCAGTTCACAAAAAAACGCATGGCATAGCACCATGCGCCATCTATCATCAGTTCTTATCCTTCTTGACTACCTTCATAATCTTTTCTTCTGTCCACTTTGTAACATCCTTGATGAACTCAATATCCATGCCCTTTTCCCAAAGATTATTTATTATTTCAATAGTCTTGTTTTCCGCACCACGCTCATAAATGCCTTCACTTAAATTGCACATCGTTCTCAGCTCCTCTTCCATCTCAGCCGTAACTTCAATATCGAACTTCTTCTTGAGGATTTTGCTCTTCTCTTCTGCTGATTTATTGGTTTCTTGGAATATGACCTGCAACATGGACAGCATCCGATTCCGCACAGGCCCCGGTGCCAGATATACCATCACAATATTGAGCAAGTCATAATTTTCATTTGGTTCTTTGTATTTCCCAACCAGATGGTGTTCTGTCATCCGATAGTGATTGATGATGCTCTTGTCCGTGGGAGATTCCATGCATATCCAAATGGTGTAGACCTTCTTGACTTCGCTATAATCTGAACCGCTGAATTCTGTTTCCTTCTGCGCAGATATCAGCCTGCTTCCGTAGAACACAGCCCTTTTCATCAGAATGTACTTCAATGTAGACTCTGAGAATGTCTTCTGTGCCTCAAAATTTATGATAAGCCGTATGCGTTCTCCAGTTTCCGGTGTAACCGCATGGAATATAACATCAAAAGTGTTCCAGCCTTCACCGGGAAAACCTATTTCATTGCGCATCCCTTTTATCTTCTTGGGTCTTGCCACAGTGTTTGTCTTGCCCGGATTCACCGGCACGGAGCCGACTTGAATATCACCTTCGATATAGTTCTCGGCTATATCTTTCAGACTGGCATTTTTAAATTCCGGCACCACACCTTTAAGCAGGTATGCCGCAACAGGTTTCTCTGACAGAATATTCTTGGCAGCCTGATCATATTGCGGATTTTTGAACCCCATCAGTTCTTCTGCTGGAATTTGGTTACCTTGCATCAATCGCGACTCCTTCCTCTTGCTTGAATTATACCATAAATCCGTAGCTTCATAAAGTCCTAACAGTCCTGCTCCTTAGTTATCCGCACCAATCTCCAGCTCAATCAGCTGGCAAACCGGCTCGTCTGCGGTATAGTCAAACAGCATGGCCGTCTGTTGACCTGTCAATTTTTGACCTGTCAGATTTTGACTGGTCAATGTCATATCATAGGCAAAGACCTCGATATGGTATTTCTTATTGACGTCCCGCCAGTTGGTGAATACGTAATCCGGCAGGTAAGCACGCACACGGCTTGGCGCGCCCTTCCAGAAGTCGGCAGTAATATCCTGATACTGCTGGCGGTTCCAGTTGAGATTCTCGGGACGGATTTTGCCACCGTCGGAGAGCAGTGCATCATAGCGCAACAGATTATCCAACAAATCCGCAGGCAAATCATAAACCGCCAGTGCAAAATCGCGCATATAGCCATAGAGATTTTTTGTGCTATGGCCGATTTTATGAAAGCCCTTTGCCTCCCACCAGTCGGTAAACTTCTGCCAAAAGGCAAACGCATCCCCCTGCTCACATTCCCGCAGCAGATAGTTGGCCGTCCGGCGGCAGCGCCCGGCGTTGTAATATAGTTCAAAGACCTGTTCAAAGCTGTGGAACCAGCGTATTTCCCCATAGCTTAAGGCATCATTTTGCAGTACTTCATAGGGCGCCATGGGCATATACTGATAGTGATAAGCAGCCACCAACTCCATCATCGCCGCCCCTTTAAGGAATTTCAAAAAGCCCAGCTGCAGCATATCCGTCTGCAAAGCATAGACATCATTAAAGGACTTATGGAAGGATTCCATGCCCTCGCCTGGCAGCCCGATAATCAGGTCCACATGCAGGTGTATATTGTGAAAGCCCATAATCTTTTGGATATGGTCGGCAATATCCTGCCAGTGGTTGACGCGGGACACGGCCTTCAGCGTCGCCGGATTAGTGGACTGAATGCCGATTTCCAGCTGGACACGCCCCTTGGGCATTTGTGACAGTACCGCCATGACTTCCTCGTCCAGATAGTCTATAGCCACTTCAAAATGAAAGTTAGTGCGGCAAGTTGGCGGCAGTGCCAACAGGTACTTTAGGATGGGCAGAAAATGGGATTTTTTCGCATTAAAGGTTCTATCAACAAATTTTACCTGACGCACATCCTGCGCCACAAAAAAATCCAGCTCACGGAAGACACGTTCCAAGGGCAGGAACCGTACCCCGGCGGTAGCGCAGGAAAGGCAATAGGCACAGGAAAAAGGACAGCCGCGGCTGGTCTCATAGTAAAGAATCCTGTCTTTTATGGCCGCCATCTCTGCCTTGGAATAAGGAAACGGTACCTGCGTCAAATCTGTCACCGTCACTGCCTGCCCCTCGCAGATTTGACCGTCCCTATTATGCCATGCAATCCCGGGAATGTCTGACTTGTCAAGCTGTCCATTGACCTTTGACTTGTCAAAATCTGCCGCTTGCAACAGTTTTACCAACCGGGGCAGAGCCTCTTCGCCCTCTCCACGGCACACATAATCCACCATGGGATATTCCTGCATGAAGCTGCCCACCTCATAGGATACCTCCGGCCCGCCACAGATAAGCACGGTATCCGGCAACGCCGCAGGCAGAAGTTTCAGCAGCTTCTTTACCAGTTCAATATTCCAAATGTAACAGGAAATCCCCAGCACCTTGGGATTGGCGCAGTAAATCTCCCCCAGCATATCCAGCAGTTGATGATTGATAGTCAGCTCTAAAATTTCACTGCCTGCCACCGCCTGACGCAGATAGCGCACTGCCAGCGAGGTATGGGAGTACTTGGCATTTATGCCCAGCCACAAAATTTTATCCTTCACGTCTTGCCTGTCCCTCTCTATAAAAAAAGGGGCTTTGCAGCCCCTTGGTCTTACACCTTTGCGATTTTATGCAGCGTCTCCACAATGAGCTCTACCTGCGGCGCCACCGTTTCCAACAGCAAGCGCTCCTTAGGGCTATGAATATCTATCGTCGTCACGCCGATGGACACAATGTCCAGCTCAGGATTCTTGCGGAAGTGCCAGCCGCATTCAAGGCCGGCATGGATGGTTTCGACCTTCATAGCCTTGCCGTTCTGTTTCTTGAAGGTATCCGCCATGATTTTGGCCAGCCTGCTGTCCTTGTTTTCCTTCCAGCCCGGAGACTGCGTGCCGATATGAGCCGTAAAGCCCGTGAGCGCGCCCCATTCAGCAGCCATAAAACGGAATTCGTCGAGTTTCTGGTCCACAGCAGAACGTGGGAAGTACTGCACCTTTACTTCCGTATCCGTCGTTTCCACGACACCGAGGTTGGCAGAAGTTTCCACGAGCCCCGGAATCACCGTGGACATAGCAAACACACCCGTATGCAGAATCGTCAGCAGGCGAATGAGTCTGGTCATATCCCCGGCATTCATAACCTTTTCCGGTGCGGCCACACTACTCAGGACAAACTGCGCCTGCGGGTCAACACTGCCATACATCTTATTAAAGCGGTCGAGCTGGTCATTCAGCACTTTTTCAATAGCAGCCTTATCCAAGTCCGTTACGATGGTCATACGCGCATCATCGGGAATGGCATTGCGCGCCTTGCCGCCGTTAAACGCAGCCAGCTCCACTGTCCCCTCTGCGGCAAGTGCCGCCAGCGTCATCGCCAAAGTGCGGATGGCATTGCCCCGGCCGTCGCCAATACGCTCGCCGGAGTGACCGCCCAGGAGGCCTTTTATCTCAATCTGCCAGGCCGCCGTCATTTCCGGCTGCACCCATTTAATTTCCCGGGAGAAGTCAAGGTTGACACTGCCGGCACTGCCCACGGTGAGTTCATCGTAGTTTTCCGAATCGCAGTTAATCAGGAACTTGGCGTCCTGCAAATGCTTGGCGTCGAGGTTAATGGCCCCAGTCATGCCCTGTTCTTCGTCTACAGTTACAATCATGCGCAGGGGGCCGTGGTCTTTGGCATTTTTCAGAATGTAGATGGCCTCAGCCACGCCAATACCATCGTCAGCCCCCAGGCTCGTGCCGTCAGCGCGCAGGAATTTTTCATCGCGCACGAGTTTAATCGGGTCATGGAGCGGGTCAAACTTCACGCCATCTGCCGCCACACAAACCATATCCATGTGTCCCTGCAGAATGGTCAGCGGTACGTTTTCCAGCCCCGGGCAGGCCGGCTTATCAGCTACGATATTATAATGTTCGTCCTGCACTACCGCAAAACCTGAATCTGTCAGATATTGTTTCAGAAAGTTGCTGACGGCCTCTTCATGACCGGACTTTCTGGGAATAGCTGCCAGCTTGGCAAACTCGTCTAAAACGCCATCCAGTATTTCCTGCTTGTTTTCCACGGTAACATCTCCATTTAATAACTACAAAAAAATAAAGACCAAACAATCCCCCAAGAGACTGCCTGGTCTACGCTTAACAAAATAATCTACGGGCAGCAATCAATCCGTAAGAGCTAAGGTCATGGCCTCAGAAACATCCACGCCTGCCGGCACATAGAGCATAATCTTGTTGGATATGCGCCGTGCTGAGCCATCTAACACATAGCAAACACCATTGACGAAATCACAGATTCTTCTCTGCTCTGCAGATTCAATCTGCTCAAAATTTACCACACAGGCCTTACCGGCTTTCAAATCATCAGCAATGGACGTAACCTGCTCAAAATTGCGCGGTGCATAAATCTGCATCTTCAGCCGGGGCTGTTTCGTGGTATGCACAGTCAGCTGCGGCTGCTGGGACTTAACCGTCTTGCTATGACGGAATCCATCATTCACCTCGAAAGTGGGACGGGACACACGCACCGATGCACCATTTGAAACCTTGTACTCAGTAGTTGCACTGGCAACAGTATGAGTTCTTTCTATAGATTTAGCCCTCGGCTTCGCTTTTTCTACTTTTTCTTCAACTTCGTCTTCATACTCCATGAAATCGTCATTAAGCGGCATGATGATGTCTGCCAATCCAGTCAAGGAGTCTTTGAGCTTAGAAATTGCCCCCATCTTCAATCTTCCTTCCAGTAGTCTATAATCCTATAATGACTGCATCTTGTGGTCAATACAAATCCCATTTAACTTAGTCTATAATACCATAGTTCCATGCAAAATGCAAAAGTCCTGCCAAAATTTTTTCCATTTCGCCAGAGATTTTTCATATTTTTTTCATGCCTACTATATGTGCTCTAACGTTGATTTTACACCACATCATTTAGGATTATTCCCTGTATGCCTTATATGCGCTAAGCACCTTGCAAATCTTTACTGCCCTTGCATTCATTCCAAAAAGCAAAACCCAATATCATTGCTCCTCCCAAAGCCTGACTAAATGTCATGGTTTCATGCAGGAGGAAGTACGAAATGACAACCGCCACCAAGGTGTCAATATATCCCAGAACAGCCACTTCCTGACCTGTCAACTGCCCCAAGGCCTGAAAATAGGCATAGTGCATGATAACCGTATGAATGAGACAGATAATGGCCAAAGCTGACCAGCCAACAGCATCCAGCGACAGCAGATGAAAGCCCTCCCCCCAAGCCGTATATGGCAGCATGACCACTGCGGCAATGCCAAACTGATAAAAGGAACGCTCCATGCTGCCCACGCTCTTTATATATTTGTTGAGGATGATAAAGGCCGCATAAAACACTGCCGCCAGCAAGCCATAAAATATGCCCAGCGAATCCCCGGCCTCCGGCGAAGCGTCAAACACATTCACAATCATCGCCAGCCCCAGCGTTGACATGACAAAACCGATATCCCCATACAGGCTGATGATGATGGTTTATTTGCGACCAGATGTTACTTTCCAGCAACGTCCCCCCGGCGTTTTGACGTCTTCACCGTAACCATTATGCCCGGAGAAGAACACCTGTCCGAAGGCCATTCCCCCAACACTCAGGAATATGTGCTTGTCCAGCAGGGCACTTTAGAAGCCTACATTGCCAGCGAAGCCTACGTCCTCAACCAAGGCGACGCTATGTGCTTCGACTGCACCCGCACCCATAAATTTTGCAACCCCGGCACAGACCCTGTGAGCTTTTTGGATATTATCTATTATCAGTAAAAGCGTAATAAAACTACTAAAACAGGCGGCTTGACCTGTCATTTTTGACAAGTCAAGCCGCCTGCTTCTATCTGAAACATTCAGAACCCTGCCGTCTTATTCTCCACCATACGGAATAATTCGGATTCTTCGGGTATCTGGGTGTAGTTGAGGATGGCTTTATGCAAACCTTTTTCCTGTATTGCGCCCTGCACTTCCTGCGCTTCTTTGTCGCCGTCGTAGTCGAAGTGGAAGGCGGCGCCGATTACGGTCGCAAGTGCCGACGGTTTTTGTCCCTGCGCCAAAAGCTGGGTGGCGGGGCTTACGAGGCGGTCTTTGGCACCGAGCTTACGTTTGGGGCCGCGGGCTACTCTTGTCACTTCGTCGCTGAGGTGCGGATTTCTAAAGCGGTTTTCGGTGGTCTTGACGTATTCTTCATGCTTTTGGGGGTCAAACCCAAACTTACGCACGAGCAAGTCACCGGTTTCCTGCCAAACTTTGCGCGCCATATCCACAATGCTCTTATCCTGCATAGCGCTGTAGATGTCCTTAATGCCTTTGCGGTAAGCCAGGTAAGCAATGGAGGCATGTCCAGTGTTTACGGTAAAGAGTTTGCGCTCGATATAAGCTTCGAGGTTTTCCACCCAGGTAAGACCTGCAATCTGCGGCGGTTCACCTTTGGCCTGCGTCACATTGGCGTCCCATTCGGCGTAAGGTTCTACCTGCACGAGCAGGGGGTCATCATTTTTCTGCAGGGGGACGATTCTATCCACAGCGGCGTCAGGGAAACCGATATACTTGGCTACGTCTGCTTTGGCCTCTTCCGGCAGGTTTTCTTCGACAAAACCTTTGAGCACCGTCGAGCCGCCCACCATATTTTCACAGGCAATGACATTCAAAGGCTGCTGGTTCGTCTTTACACGCTCCGCCAGACCTGCCGCCAGATTCGGCGCAATGAATTTCAGGATATTGGGGCCGATAGCCGTCGTGATGATATCGGCCTCACAGATGGCCTTAGTAAGTTCTTCGGGATGGGCGGCGCTGTTGATGGCACGCACATGTTCCACATGAATGATTTCGGGCTTATCCCCTACAATCTTGATATCATAAGCATGGCGCTCATTGATTAAATCCACGAGTTCCGCATTGACGTCCACGAAAGTCACTTCATAGCCGGAGCGCACCAGGAGTTCTCCGATAAAACCTCTGCCGATATTACCTGCACCGAAATGGATTGCTTTTTTCATCTTGATTACCTCCAAAATTTGTCAAAAACTTCGTGCGAAAAGTTTTTTCGCACTACGCCCTTACACGAAATCTAAGCAATTCTGCGCCTATCGGCTTGACTTGCAAAGATTTCGTAGTAAAAAGTCCCTTTTCCGCAGGACAGACTCCTGCGCGGAAAAGGGACATGTTTTATTTAACTTTTAGTTTGCCAAAGCAAAGCGTTCATAGAGAACATTGGCATCTTTGGTCTTGTAGAGTTTTTCCAATTCCTCGTCACTGCATTCGTCCATCGTAGCAGCAATGTTGGCGAGAATGGACAGATGGTCATTGTCCTTGCCGGCAATGCCCACGAGGATATGGGCGGTATCGTTGCCGAACTTAATGCCCTCCGGATACTGGAGCACCACGATACCGGACTGACGAATGGTATCTTTGACTGCAGCCTCACCATGCGGAATGGCAATGCCTTTGCCCACATAGGTGCTGATATCTTCTTCGCGTTTGAGCATGCCTTCGATGTAACCTTCGTCCACAAAGCCTGCTTTAACCAGAGCCTTGCCGGCGGCGGTGATGGCCTCTTCCTTGCTTACGCTTTTAAGCCCCAGCTGGATATTATTGAGGTCCAAAACGTGTTTTTCCTTGGAACCGGTCTGGCCGGCAGCCATAACGCCGTCCATTTTATTTTCGGAAAGACGGGCGATAATCTGCTCATACACATCATTCTGCGTGAAGTTGCGGACGAGGATATGTTCAGCCTGCGGCGAATCTTCAATAGCACGCTGTGCCAGTTTTTCATGGGTGACAACAATCTGTGCCTCTTTGGGGATATTGCCGATAGCGGCGTTGGTTACGGAAATATTGGTGTAACCGGCGCTGCGCAGTTTCTTGCGCAGGCTGGCAGCCCCGAGGGCACTGGAGCCCATGCCGGCATCGCAGGCATAAACGATGTTCTTAAGTTCGCTGCCGCTGATACGTACAGCACTTACAGCCAGCTGGCCGCGCTGTTTGCGTTCCTGCATGGCAGCTTTGGCCTCTTCCAGGGATTCGCCGCTTTCTTCATTAGCGGAAACCTTAATGAATACCGAGGCTACAGCACAGGAAACCACTGTAGCGACAAGGAAATCTGCCATGTTGGCAATAAAGGCACCTTTCGGCGTCATGGCCAGAACGGCGATAATAGAGCCAGGAGAGGACGGCGCGATAAGGCCGCCGCCCAGGAGCTGCAGCGTTGCTACGCCAGCCATGCCGCCGGCGATTACAGCGATAAGCAGTACAGGTTTCATGAGAACATAGGGGAAGTAAATTTCATGGATACCACCGAGCAGGTGAATAATCATGGCACCGGGAGTAGAATCTTTAGCCATGCCTTTGCCAAAGAACCAGTAAGCCAGGAGCACGCCCAGGCCGGGGCCGGGATTTGCCTCGAGCAGGAAGAACATGGACTTGCCAAATTCTTCAGCCTGCTGAATGCCCAGCGGGGAAAGTACGCCGTGATTGATGGCGTTATTCAGGAACAAAATCTTAGCTGGTTCAATGATAATGGACGCGAGTGGCAGGAGGCCTGCGGCCACAATGCCTTCCACGCCGGAACGCAGCACGCCGTTAGCAGCCAGCACCACAGGGCCGACACCGACAAAGGCAAGCACAGCCAGGACACCGCCCAAGATACCGGCGGAGAAGTTATTGACGAGCATTTCAAAGCCCGTGGGAATCTTGTCCTCGATGGCTGTATCAAATTTCTTCATCAGGAAGCCCGCCAACGGGCCCATAATCATGGCGCCCAGGAACATGGGAATATCGGCACCGGCGATAACACCGGCCGTGGCAATCGTACCGACCACACCGCCGCGGTGGCTGTAAACAGCCGCACCGCCGCTATAACCGAGGAGCAGGGGAATGAGCCATTTGCTCATCGGCCCGCCCACCTGAGCTAAGTATTCATTAGGCAGCCAGCCCGTGGGAATAAAGAGTGCCGTCAAAAAGCCCCAGGCGATAAAAGCACCGATATTCGGCAAAACCATACCGGATAAGAACCGGCCAAATTTCTGCATTGCCTCTTGAAAGTTGAAGCCTCTTGCAGAAGCTGTCGCTGTACTCATGGATTACCCCTCCATCAATTCCTTGTATTTCTTGGCATGAAATTCCTGGAAAATGCGCACCAACTCCTCATGGATAAGGCGCTTATCCCCTTCATGCAACACTTCGATAAAGCCCCACCGTTCGAGCAGAACGGCGGATATATAACCTATGGTTTCCAGTTCATACTGGCTGCAGTCCTGCGGTGCGACCATCACTGCCGCCGTGCGGATTTTCTCCGTAGGCTCGGCAGGATAGAAGAAAAAGTCACCTACATGGACAATGCCAAAATGAATTTCTTTTACATGGCGGCTGCGGCAGTGCAGCAGAATCATGTGATTGCCGCTGACAGCGGTACTGCCCTTGTCTTCCCGGGCCAAAAGCTCCCGGGCAACAGACTCTGCAGTCTGCTTGTCAGCACTTATCAGCCGGCCGGCCAGCCGGGATATTTCCTGCACCGTCATGGACTTATCATCTTCTGCGAAGAAAAAGCCCTCGATAAGTGTCAGGATAGCCTGTTCATAAGCACCCATGATTTTGAGCGCACTCACAAAGTCAGGCTTGTTGACCACGGCTGGAGGTTCCTCCCTCATTTCCGGCTGCTGTGCGTCCAGCACACCGTCAATCTTTTCCTGGTCAGCAGGCGTAAGCAGGGCACTGACCACCACCACCGGCAGCGGTACATGCTGTATCGGCACCGTCGCGATGATAAAATCGGCCTCGTGCTCACGAAAGTAAGCCGGTGTAAGCTGCATAGTGGAAACCATATCGTGAACGATTAAATTGTCATACTGCTGACGCAGCCGGCTGGCAAGCAAACGGCTGGTGCCCATCCCCGTGGGACACGCTACAATCACACGCCGCTCGAGCTTTTTAAGCGTCTGATTATCGTTGAGCGCCGCGCCGAGGTGCATAGCAATATACGCAATTTCCTCCTCGGGAAATACGATATCAAGTTCCCCTTCAATATCCTTGACGCTGGCTGCTGCCAGCTGCATCAATTCCGGATAATTGCTGTTCATTTCCCCTAACAGTGGATTTCTGATTGGCATCCCCATTTTCAGCCGGCTGATGGACGGCCCCAAATGATTGACGAGTCCCGTCAGCAAAGCTGAATTGCGATATAAATTCTGACCGCTGATTTTTTCCGCCGCCCCCATCACGGCTTTGGCCATGCGCACCAGATGAAAATTATCCAATGAGGCCGGCATGCCCTGCGGCTGATAGCGGCTGCGAGCGCCTAAGATATGCATGGCGATATAACCTGTCTCCGCCTCGTTTATGGTGATGGCAAACTCTTGGGCGATTTTCGCGCCCAAATCCACCGCCAGTTTAAACTCAGCCTTCGACTTTAAATCCGCCAGCACCTCCGGTGCCAGTTTGATGGGTTCATGGCGCCGAATCCTCTGCACCGCCAGTGCCAAATGCACCAGCAGCCCCACAAAGGCCTGGTCGGACAGCCGCCCATCCAAAGATTTTTCTGTTTGCCGGATTAAGCGTTCCAAACGCTGAATGATTTCTTTATCGACTAAATCCAGCAGGTGGGAGGAGGCCATGCTCACCGCCTGCCCGTCCTCGGCCAGATTGGCCTGTACAAGCGACAGCAGCTCCTGCTCACCTACGTTTTCATAAATATAAGCTACGATTGCCTGCCGGATACTTGATTCTTTACCTTCAATGTAGACACCCAGCCCCGGTTTGCGGACAAGCCTCAGCCCATGTCCCTTAAACCAGCTTTCCAGCTTGTCCAGGTCGTTGCTGATGGTGCCATCGGTTACGCCTAAGAGCGATGCGAGGGTAAAGAGTTTTACCGGCTCATTGTGAGGCAGCAGCCGGCTGACGATAATCGAGCGCCGCTCCTCAGGAGAAAAAGTCTTGTCATTCACCTGCCCCAGGAATTTCCTGAGCGATGCCATGGCCTCTTCGCCGCCGTCAATGGTGAACCCGGCTCCCTTTTTCCGGGAAAGGTCGAGTCCATAAGGCTTTAGCGCCTCTGCCACTGCTGGCAGCTCCCTTGATACAGTTTTCGTGCTGACCCCCAATTTGTCCGCCAGCTCTGTGGCACTCTGGAAAGGATTTTCCCCTTCCGTCAGGATTTTTAAAATTGCCGTGGTTCGCTCACGCAGATTCATTTTCACTTTGCCTCCTATGATCACTCAGAAGCGTACCGAAACCGATTTAAGTAATTCGTGTTTCGATGGTTTTATTATACGGGTTATTCCGATTTTATACAAGTTAAAGACATTCAATATTGTCCCGGACATAATTGGACAAAAATAAAGAACTGACTCGTACAACGCAATAAGCCCGTGGGGGCTGGCGGTGTTTTTTCGCAGCGTTTGGCAGCTTTACTGTCTCAGCGCAGAAAAAATATTGCCAGCCCCCACGGGCGTCCTATATAAATATATTAACTTTTACGCCTTCCCCCCGGCCGCCCGGATAATGCTCTGGGCCACATCTTTAAGCGGTACACGTTTCTGCATGGCATACTGCTGCATGCGGCGGTACGCCTCTTGTTCCCCCAGCTTATGCGCCGCCATGATTATGCCCTTGGCCCGGTCGATAAGTTTGCGCGTTTCCAAAGAGTCCTTAAGTTTTTCCAGTTCATCTTCCAGCCCCTGCATTTCCTGCCAACGGGACAGTGCGATTTCTATTGCCGGAAACAGCTGGCTTTCCTGCACAGGTTTTACCAGATACCCCAGTACCCCGGAGTCCTTGGCCTTATCCACAATGTCCGGCTGACTGAAAGCCGTCAGCAGAATGACAGGGGCAATTTTATCCGCATATATTTTGCCAGCCGCCGTAATGCCGTCCATTTCCGGCATTTTTATGTCCATCAGCACCAAATCGGGACGGTGCTGCCGCGTAAGTTCCACCGCCCGACGGCCATTTACCGCCTCACCCACGACTTCGTGGCCCGCGTCTTCGAGCATTTCCCGGATATCCAGGCGGATAAGGGATTCGTTATCGGCAATGACAATCCGCAATGATTTCTTATTTCCCTGCATATTCATTCCTCCAAACTAGCCACAACCTGCCCTTGTGCCTGCGGCTTGGGCAGTACAATATAAGCATGAGTGCCAGGGCCACTGCTATTATTTTCCAGCCGGAAACTGCCCTCTAAATCACCCTCAATCAACGTACGAATAATGGATAATCCCAGTGAACGTGATTTTGCCGGTTGAAAGTCTGCCGGCAGACCACAGCCATCATCGTAAAAATCAAGTTTCAGTTCACCGTCCATTTCCACCTGCAAACCTACCAGCCCGGACGAACGGCCGGCAAAGGCATGTTCCACGGCATTGATAATCAGCTCATTGAGTACCAAGGCCAGCGAACTGGCGTATTTAGGCGGCAGACTCACCGATTCGCCCCTGAATTCCTGCTGCAGGTCAAAATCCGCTGCCACCATACTGGCCTTGACCTGTGCAAAAATCTCGGCCATTATCTGCCCGATATCCATACTTTCTTCCCCCCGGCGGGAAAGGAAATCATGCACAGCCGCAATAGAAAGCACACGGTTGACACTTTCCGACAGCGCCGACTTGACCTCATCCGAACCGCTGCGCCGTGCTTGCAGGCGCAGGAGACTTGCCACTGTCTGCAGATTATTCTTCACCCGGTGATGAATTTCCTGTATCACCGCTGACTTAATGCGGATTTCCTGCTCCTTGGCGCGGATTTCCGTCACATCCGACAGCACCACCAGCCGCCGGATAAGCGTACCGCCGGCCTGTAAATCAATCTGCCGGCGGATAAGCGCAAGGTCACCGGCCAGCAATTCCTTCTGCCAGGGCCGTTCCCGTTCAAATGATTCCCGGCGTACATGACGGGTAAGCTGACGGTCAAACAGATGACAGCCCTTCAAACTCCCCACGCCGAGTACGCGATATATACGTTGGGCAGCGGCATTGGCAAACACAATCCGGCTGAACTGGTCCGTAATAATCAGCCCGTCACTGGCCGAAAGCGGCGTAAACGGTGCTAAATCCACATCGCGGGCCGCAAAATTCAACACATCCTGCGTGGTTTTGATGAGATAGGAGAAATCATCAATATTTAAGTGCTCCTTATCCACTTCAATGCTGATAACCGCAATCACATGCGCATTATCGACAATAGGGAACACATACATATCCACGAAATGCCCATAATCCTGCTCCCGCTTGCCATGCACGAACTGCGCGGATTGAAAAACCTCCGTGACAAGCGGTTCGGATAACGTATCGACCAAGCCTGCCGCCGTCTCCGCAGCGTCCTGCATATATACCGTATGCGGCATGGCCGTAGCCGTTATGCGCAACTTCCCCGCTGTTTCCGCTTGAACGTAGATAGCCGCATGACCATGAGCGAGGTCGGCCACAAAGGGGAGAATTTGTCTTAGACGGTCCAAGATATTTAATTGTTTGGTTGTCAAGTTATTGTTGGTATTGCGCATTTTTCCACCCCTCATCCGCCCCTTGCGGGGCACCTTCCCCTCAAGGGGAAGGCTTTATAACGTAACTTGGCGGAACAGATATGTTTTTCTAAGCGGAGCGTTTGGCGCAGGACGTTAAGAAACTGTTTTTTGCCTACCGCTGTTTTATCGTGAAGCGTCTACTGTTTGAGCAAAGCGAGTTTTGACGCTTCGCGATACTTAATTAAAAGGCAAAAAATAGTTTTAGTCCTGCGGCATAGCGCAGCGTGAAAACCATATCTGTTCCGCCATTGGAACGTAACTTATTTACTTATCTGTGAGACTAAGCCCCGGCACCGCATTGAGATACAAGTCACTGTATCCCCCGTCAAGCGCCTGATAGTACCCACGGCACCCAATCATGGCTGCATTATCGGTACACAAAATCTTATCCGGGTACAGGAACCTTACGCCACGTTTCTCCGCCTCTTCACGCAGGCGGGCCTCCAGGCCGCTGTTGGCTGCCACACCGCCGGCCAGTACCAATGTATCGCGTCCGGCCTCTTTGACCGCCTGGAACGCCTTGCCCACCAGCACTTCGATAACCGAACGCTGAAACGATGCGGCAATATCAGCCTTATTGAGCTCGTGCCCCTTCATCTTCTCACTGTTGATGTAGTTGAGCACTGCCGACTTCAGGCCGCTGAAACTGAACTCATAATTTCCCTTTTCCGTAAGCGCCTGTGGAAAATCAATCGCCAGCGGATTTCCCTCTTTGGCCAGCGCATCAATGCGCGGACCGCCGGGATACGGCAGTCCCATCACCCGGGCAATCTTATCAAAAGCCTCACCAGCCGCATCATCACGCGTCTGTCCCATCATGCGGAAACGATTATACCCCTGCACATCGACAAGTGCCGTATGACCGCCGGACACTACAAGAGCCATAAACGGCGGTTCCAAATCCGGTGCCGCCAGGAAATTAGCAAAGATATGCCCTTCCAAATGATTGACGCCGATAAGCGGCTTGCCCAGCGAAAACGCCAAAGACTTAGCCGCCGACACACCGACCAGCAAAGCTCCAACGAGTCCTGGGCCATACGTTACTGCCACCTGGTCGATATCTTTTAGTTCCACGCCGGCCGTACGCAGGCACTCATCAATTACCGGCATGATATTTACAATATGTTTGCGTGAGGCAATTTCCGGCACTACTCCGCCGAATTTCTGATGAATGGGAATCTGCGTGGAGATAATATTTGCCAGTATCTCCCGGCCGCCCCGTAAAACTGCCGCCGAAGTTTCATCACAGCTGGACTCAATAGCCAGTGTCAGCAGTTCTTCCTTTTTCTTTTCCATAAAAACTTCCGTCACCTTATCTACACAATCAGAGTTTCGTATTCCACATGATAATGGCATCTTCACCGTTATCCTGATAGTATTTCGGACGGCGGCCGGCCTCCTTGAAACCATAGCCCTTGTAGAGTGCCAATGCCGGCGCATTTGACGGTCTGACTTCGAGTGTCATGGCCGTTACGCCTTTTTCCTTCACCCGGTCGATAATCTCGCCAAACATCCGCGTACCAATGCGTTTCCCCCGGTATTCCGGCAGAATAGCCACATTGGTAATCTGGGCCTCCTCATAGGAAATCCAGCAGCCAACATAGCCAATCACCCGCTCGCCATCCAAAGCCAGCAGATACAAGGTGTTTTCGTTCTGCGCTTCCTTCCAAAAAGACTCACGCGACCAGGGAATGGCAAAACAGGCCTTTTCCACGATTTCTACAGCGTCCGCGTCCTCGGGAGCCATCTCCCGAAATTCCATATGATTTACATCTATACTATCTAAAGGAACAGTGTCCATTACATCTCCTCTTTCTTGCATTTAAATTACATTTCCTCGGTGGGTTTCGTGACCATAGTGTACCGCCTCGTCCATAGCTGCAATAATCGTCAGATATGCAGCCATCTGCGTTGTCATCGTCAGTTGGCATAGCCACCGCTATGCCGCCTTCCTCTTCCTAGCATCTGACTACATCTCTGACAATTATTTATGCTGTTATGGACGAGGTGGTACACTAGCCTCTTCCGGATGGCGTTTTTCCCAAAGCACTTCCGCTTCACTGCGGCGGATATACACCGGTTCCAAATCCATCACATTGTCTGCGTCACCGGCCAAAAGCCGCTGCTGCCCCAGCATGGCCACACAAGCTGCCCGGGGCATAACGAGATGGGGCATGGCTGTGCTGACATTGGCCGGCAGTTCGATTTTACCGGCAATCTTCTTCTGCACCGCATCCCCCAAAAGGATTACCTGCTCAGCAAGCTGGCCGCAGCCAGCCACAATGTCACTGATTTTGGCAACTTTAACGGCCTCAACCACCTGCAGGATATTATTCTCCCACTTATAACTTTCCACATAGGCATTGCCCTTCTGCGCGTCAAGCAGGCACATAAGGCGCACACCCGGCACAGGCAGCTGATACGCCATCGCCTGCAAGGTAGAAACGCCCACCAGGGGAACCCCCAGCACATAACTCATGGCCTTGGCGGCTGCCAGACCAATCCTCAGGCCTGTAAAAGAACCCGGGCCATTGCTCACCACAATGCCCGTCAGCTGGCTCTTATCCACGGCAGCCATTTTCAGTACCTGCTCAATATGAGGCAGCAAGGTTTCCGAATGGGTAAGTTTCCCCTGCATGGTCAGCTCGGAAAGCAGCCGCCCCTCACTTGCCACCGCTACACTGGAAACCTGCGTAGCGGTATCAATGGCCAGCACCAACAAATAACTCCAACTCCTTTATGAATTCCTGATTCTTTTCTCCCACACTGGCAAAGTCAAACTGCCGTACATCAGAATCCTCGCCTATTTTGCGAATACGTACTTCTATATAATCTTCCGGCATTGACTCCGGGAATTTATCCGGCCATTCAATGACCACAATTCCCTCCGGCTCCTCCGTGTACTCATAAAAGCCGATATCATCAAGTTCCTCTTCTGTTTCCAGCCGGTATAGGTCAAAATGGTAAATGCGGCAAATCCCCTCATATACATTCATGAGATTGAACGTGGGGCTCGTCACATCTCCCTCGACGCCCAGTGTCCTGGCCAGACTTTGTACAAACAGCGTCTTGCCAGCCCCCAGGTCGCCCTCCAGGCAAAGCACGGTTCCCTCCCGAATCTTTTGACCAACCAGCTCGGCTAGGTGGCCGGTTTCCTCGGGAGAATTTGTTATACAGGTAAACATAGTTTCCTTTCTCCTCTTAACGATAAAACATTATCTTTTTTATTTTAACACCATTGTTCTCATTTTGCCACTTAAATTTGGCCGCACTAATCAATAATCATTATCCGTTAATAATAATATTTAAAAAATACGTAAACTGCCGTATTTTAAAGAATAATGACCTTACAATGAGTTATTTTGTTTAAATGACTGTTTTTAGATATTTATCTTTTATTTTCTGTCCCCTATAATTAAGGCATGGCAATGAGCAAGCCATATAATTGAGTTTTACTAAATTGTATATATTTTAGGAGGTTTTAAGTTATGAAGAAATTTGTTTGCACTGTTTGTGGTTACGTTCATGAAGGTGATAGCGCACCAGATGTATGTCCGATTTGTAAAGCACCAGCCTCCAAATTCACCGAACAGACGGGTGAAATGAACTACGCTGATGAACATCACGTAGGCACCGCTAAGGATGTTGACCCGCGTATTATCGAAGGTCTGCGTCAGAATTTCACCGGTGAATGTTCCGAAGTTGGTATGTACCTGGCCATGAGCCGTCAGGCCGATAGAGAAGGTTATCCGGAAATCGCTGAGGCATTCAAACGTTATGCTTGGGAAGAGGCAGAACATGCTGCTAAATTTGCCGAGCTCTTAGGTGAAGTCCTCACCAACAGCACCAAGAAAAACCTTACCATGCGTGTAGATGCTGAGCATGGTGCCTGCGCCGGTAAAAAGGAACTGGCGACTTTGGCTAAACAGCTCAATCTTGATGCCGTTCATGACACCGTACATGAGATGTGCAAAGACGAAGCACGTCATGGCCGCGGCTTCAAAGGTCTGCTGGACCGTTACTTCAAATAAAAAAATTTATTTTCCAAACGCCTTCCCCATCTGGGGAAGGCGTTTTTGCTGCTAAATATATTTCTTTAACTTGATAATCAGCTTATTGAAGTCAATGGGCTTACTGAGATAATCATTCATGCCGCAGGCCATGACTCTGGCCACATCATCGGTAAAGACATCTGCCGTTACCGCAATTATCGGTATGCTCCCTGCCTCGGGATGAGTGCTGCGCCTGATAGCCTGCGTAGCTCCATAACCATCCAGCACCGGCATCTGAATATCCATGAGTATAGCCTGATAAGTACCTGCCGGCGCAGCGGTGAACTTATCCACTGCCACCTGTCCATCCTCAGCCGTATCAATGACAAAACCATGCTGGGACAAAATGGTTTCCGATATCTCCCGGTTCATTTCATTGTCTTCTACTAATAAGAGACGAACACCTTCAAAGGAGTGTTCCTCCCCGGCACTGGCCTCCCCATCTTCTACAGGTGTCTCAACACCTCTCAGGGGAATTGACACATAAAAGCTGGAGCCTTTGCCCAGAACGCTGCGCACTTCAATAGACCCCTGCATCATCTTCACGAGATTCTGGGTTATGGCCATGCCCAGACCGCTGCCGCCGTACTTCTTGGCCACCTGCGCGTTTTCCTGAACGAAGGGCTTAAAGATTTTGTCCAGATAATCGCTGCTCATGCCCACACCGGTGTCGGTAATCTCAAAATTGGTAAAGAAAACATTGTTGGGGCGCATAACCTGCTTGACCACTATATCAATACGGCCTCCCTCAGGGGTAAATTTCACCGCATTGGACACGATGTTCATCAGTACCTGCTTAATACGCAGGGCATCGCCTATCAGACTGTCATGTCTGACCTGTTCCGTATCTACAACCATGGTAATATTCTTCTTCTCCACCTGACCGTTGAAAATCGTCTTGATTTCCGTCAGCATTTCATCAAGGGAGAATTCTTCATCAGCCAGTTGCAGTTTTCCCTGCTCAATTGACGACAAATCAAGCACATCATTGATAAGGGACAGCAGGTGCTGGGCTGCTATTTCACTTTTTTCAATCGCATAGCGCAGTCTGTCCTCTGTATTATCAGCCTGTCTGCCAATCGTGAGGTAACCGATAATCGCATTCAGCGGCGTGCGGATTTCATGGCTGATACGGGACAGGAAATCACCTTTGGCCGCACTGGCATGCCGGGCATTTTCCAGAGCATCAAACAGATTTTTCCGCTGGTCGAGCTCTTTGCGCCGCATCTCGTCAATATCCTGCCTGTAAAAGTAGAAACCATCCACCCGGTTATTCACCAGTATAGGCTGAAACTGGCAGGCGTAGTAACAAAAACCATCGTCTTTGGAATCATCGCGTTTCCGCACTTCACAGTAATAGCTGCGTTTTTCTGCAAAGGCCGTCTGCATCTCCTGCTCGTATTCTCCGCCTGGCTGAAATTTGGCGTAATCATCAGGATGCAGGTAATGCGTATAACGCTCGACATTATGTGGAATAACATCCACCGATAAATTGCCTTCAGAATCAATATGATATTCTGTAGCCGTAAGCGAATCCAAATCCACCTTTACCACTGTTTCATTGAGGCGGCATACGTAACTCATGACCGCATCAATATCGCGGCGGCGCTGCTCTTCCTGACTGGCAGCGTGGTTGCGTATGGAGGTAATGACCATCATCCCCAGCAGCAGCAGCATAAAGAAGGCCATAATCATAAACTGGATGGGATGCGAATAAAACAGTCCCTCTATGGTCATGGGCCGGGGCTGAAGCTCCGAATAGCGATTTATTATCTCCTGAACCTCCACGTCACCCAAAGTCGGTGTTGCTGCCGAGATAACCTCAAAGAAGCGATGGTCAAGACGGCCGCTTATCCCCAGCCGGAAATCCACGGGCAGTCCCGGTACGATGGCCATGCGCAGCCTGTTGCTGGTATCGTTATACACAAAGTTCTGACCGCTAAGGCTCAGCATATACACGCTGCCGCAATGACCGCCTTTTAACGCTGTTACCGCCTGTTCCGGCGTATCAAAAACCTGTGGTGATATATTGGCAGGCAGGCCGCTGGTCATGCCCAGCTTGCGCCTTACGTTGCTGGTCACACCGATAAGCCCCTTTTTCCTGTCCTCTTCATTCATGAACACCTGCACCATCGAGGCGCGTAAAATGGGATGGGTCAAGTCATAATCTTTTTTTTCCGCTTCATAAAAATTGGCACTCATTCCCAAGATGATGTCGATATCAGCGCTATCTATCATCTGCTGGTACTCAGCCTGCGTTTTCACAGGCACAATCTCATATTTTATCCCCATGTTTTTGGCGGTAATCTTGAAGATATCCGGCAGGATGCCATGGGGCAGCCCATCACTGTCAAACCAGGCGTATGGTTTGGCATGGGGCATAAGCGCCACTTTAAACACGCGGTCAGAATGACGCAGTTCCTGCAGGAAGCTCCGCCCGGACGGTGACAGCGACATCAGACGGCCCACCACATCGGAATAATAGCGGTCGGTCAAGCTTGCCTCCCAGCCCGGCTCCGTATGATTTAATTTTTGCTGCGCCTTATTTATCTCCTCGATAATCCAGCCCTTATCCGGGCGTGTTATGCAGAACAGGGCCTGTGGATTGCGCAGTTCCAGAATTTTTTCCCCGTCCATATCCCGCTTGCTGCTGGTGACAATGCCGTCAACTTCACCGTTTTCCAAAGCTGCTTTTTCAGCTGCCACGGAAGCATAATAAACGGGTGTATAGGCAAAGCCCTGCTCTGCCGCAAAGACGGCAAATTCCTCGGGACGTTTATTGCCTGCCAGCAAACCCACACGCATACCGTTATAGGTGCTCACATCGCCGGGAACATACTTGTCATTATCCAGCAAAGTAGTAAACAGCAATGAACTGGTACTCATAGGAACTGCCGAAAAAACGTATTTCTGCTCTCTGTCAGGGGTCTTCTGGACAGCTGTCAGCAAGTCAATCTCTCCGGCATCCAGCATATCAAACATTTCCTGCCAGCCCTTGTCATAGCCGACATACTCATATTTCCAATCGGTAAAACGCCGCATCAGCTGCAGATAATCATAGCCGTAACCGTAAAGCCGGCCGTTGTCCGACATCATGTGATAGCCGTCCATCTGATAGAATCCCACACGTACTACCGGCCGGTCATGATAGTAATTGGCATCATCCTCCGCCTGTACCGGCAGCGCCAGCCACCAAAGGCAAACCATCAGCAGCCATAAGCACAGCAGGCCCCATCTATATCTTTTTTTTGCCTTATATAACATCATTATCTGCACCATCCCTGCGTTTTTTTACTGTATAAGCCTTGCAAACAACGACAAAAAAACAGACCGTCAAAAAAGAATTTATTATAGTTAAATTCTCTTCCGACGGTCTGTTTCCCTGCAAGAGCAGACAATGTATTAAATGATTTTTGTCGTCCAGCGTTCGATATTCCAAACAGAATCTACGAAGTCCTCATAGAACTCTGGTTCATGGGAAACCAAAAGGACAGTCCCCTTGTATTCCTTGATAGCGCGTTTCAGTTCTTTCTTGGCCTCAACATCCAAATGATTGGTCGGCTCGTCCAGTACCAGCAGGTTGACCGGCTTTTGCATGATTTTGCACAGCCGGACTTTGGCCGCCTCACCGCCGGACAGGGCCAGCATTTTCGTCGTGATATGGTCATTCGTAAGGCCGCAGGAGGCCAGAGCCGCCCGTACCTCAAAATTCGTCATACCGGGATACTCCTGCCAGAGTTCCTCGAGCGCCGTATTGTTGTTGCCGGCCGCGCTTTCCTGCTCAAAGTAGCCTACACTGACAAATTCGCCGTGTTCGATATGGCCGCTGATGGGCTTTATCATGCCCAGCAAGGTTTTGAGCAGAGTGGACTTACCCAGGCCGTTAGTACCGCGAATGGCAATTTTCTTGCCGCGTTCCACCTGAATGTCCACGGGGCTGGTCAGCGCCGTGTCATAACCGAGCACCAGCCGTTTGGCCTCGATGACAAAACGGGACGGCGTACGGTCAGACTGGAAATTAAAATGCGGTTTCGGTTTTTCCTGCCGCTTGGTCAGGACTTCCATCTTATCAAGTTTCTTCTGCCGGCTGTTAGCCATGCCCCGGGTGGCCACCCTGGCCTTGTTGCGCTGAATGAAATCCTGTTCCTTTTTAATCTCAGCCTGCTGCCGCTCGTAAGCCGCCTCTTCCTGCTTGCGCTTTAAGGCCGCCATTTCCTCAAACTTTTCATAGCTGCCCGTATAGCGGTCGAGATGGAGATTATCCACATGATAAATCACATTAGTCACGGCATTGAGGAACGGCACATCATGGGACACGAGGATAAAGGCGTTCTCGTAGCTTACCAGATAGTTTTTGAGCCAGTTGATATGCTCCACATCGAGGTAGTTGGTCGGCTCGTCCAAAATCAAAATTTCCGGATTCTGCAGGAGCAGCTTGGTCAGGAGCACCTTGGTACGCTGACCGCCGGAAAGTTCATCGACCTTTTTATCAAGGCCGATATCCCGAAGGCCCAAACCGCCGGCCACTTCTTCAATGTGGGCATCAATGGTATAGTAACTGCCGGCCTCGAGCATATCCTGAATATCGCCCACATCACGCATGAGTATATCCATTTCCTCCGGCGTGGCGTCGCCCATCTTGTCATAGGCGGCCAGCATTTCCTGTTCAGCCTGCACCATATCATCAAAGGCCGTGCGCAGCGTGTCGCGGATGGTCATACCCGGCTGCAGGACAGCGTGCTGGTCAAGATAGCCCACCTTTACGCGCCGCGCCCATTCCACGGTTCCGGCATCAGGTGTCAGCTGTCCGGTGATAATTGCGAGGAAAGTTGACTTGCCTTCACCATTGGCCCCCACGAGGGCCACATGTTCACCTTTCAGCAGACGGAAACTAACGTCCTCAAAAATCTCCCGGCCGCCATAGCTGTGGGATAAATGGGAAACGTTTAAAATGCTCATCTTCGACATTCTCCTTACTACGTTTTTACGAAAAAAGAGCCGTTCCGAAGAACAGCTCTTGCATTTACTAAATGGTCGGAACGACGGGATTTGAACCCACGACCTCTTCCACCCCAAGGAAGCGCGCTACCAAACTGCGCTACGTCCCGAACAAATAATATAATACTACATCAGGTGCCGCTTGTAAACCCCCATTTTTTAATTTTTTCGGTAATTTTTCAAAACATCCAGTTTATCCCCACGCGTCCGGTTATGCCGCGCTGTCTGCCCAGCCAGCCTGTGGCTGATACATCAAAGCTCAGCTTGTCATCGGCGTATGGCTTTATCACCCAGCCAAGTTCCAGCATATAGCTGTCGCCTTGGATTGTGGGTGATTCCGTGCGTATGCCATCATAAACAGCATAGGCTGAGCCGTCAAATTCATGTTCCCATGCCAGCCCTGCGTAGGCCTTATTTTTTTCGTTAATGGCGTAGGTGTCCCTTATCCCCAGCCGCAGACGGTGGCTCTGGACGCTGCTGTTGTTATATTCCTGACCGTTTCGCAGGCGATAATTTTCAGAGCCGTTAAACGTATAGAAGTATTTGCCGTAATAGGTGAATTTATGCCGGGGAGCCCAGCCAATTTCCCTGCCAATCCCCAGATGAATGCCGTAGTAAACACTGCTGGTATCATATTGCTCATGGGTCTTTTGCCCATTGAAGCGGTAATCATAGCTGGTGTAATCATTTTGCAGCCGGCCGCCGCGCAGGCTGGCTTCATAAAACCGCCCGTCCTTGTAAGTAGCACGGCACACCAAACCTAAGCCCAAATAACTGGTATCGCCCCAGCCATGCGTGCCATCGTCCAAATACGAATCATAATTGCCCCTGCCGTATTCTACCACCGGCGCAATAAGAATCTGCCGTGCCGGTTCATTTATCTTCCGTGACAGACCCACCACCATGCTGTAGCCGCGCATATCCACATAGGAGCCTGTGGTGTGGCTCAGGGAGCTATGGGATGCGGCAAAGAACGGCGTGTATACCTGTGCCCCGGCAACCTGTGCGCTGTCCGCCGCCCCGCCGGCCAAAAAATCCGCGCCCCGATTGACAAATGTCGGCGTTTTATGCTGCACAAGATTCTTGGTCTGGGGATAGAGCTTACTGACAGATGCCAGCTGCATGGTTACGGTATTGGCATCCGATTTCCGCACCACCAGCTCATACATCCTGCCGTTGATATCCCCCAGAGACATACCCGAATCACCATGTATGCCTTTGTAGACTGTGCTGCTGCCGCTTGTCACCCCGGCGGTGTTGACCAGCAGTTTTACGCTGGAACCGATGGGCAGGCTGCCCGTCTGATTTAAAATGCCGGTGACAGTACTGCCGCTGATATCGACAGCTGTTCCTCCCGTCACCGTTATCATAGTATCCCCGGACACCGCTTCGACAGGCACATGGATATTGTAGACATTAAAACCGGCCAGTTCCCCCAGTTCCAGTCCCTTGACATAGGTATTCAGGCTGTTGTTCGTACCCATGACCGCACTGCGCGTGCGGTCAGCATCATTAAACAGGGCAGCACCGTAAATTTTGGCCGTAGTCAAATCTGCATTGGCATAGATATTGACGGCATTATCATGCAGGCGTTCCCTTACATTTTCAGTGCCAGTCTTGCTTTCTGCGGCAATAACATAACCGTTAAGACTGCCGCCGTAGATATTGATGATATTGCCGCTGACCTCCCCGGACTTGGAATGACCAGCTATAACATTCATCGGCAGCTTATTGCTGGCAGAAGCTTTATTTATTACCAATTTATTGTAATGAGCGCTATCATGTATCTTTTGCGGATCATCATAAACCACCCAGCCAGCATCACCGGTATCCACATTGACGATATTGTTGGTTACATTAACCCCCTCGCCATCATAATAGCCACCGTATATATCCACAAATGAGTCTGTCGAGTTCAGATTGACTGTACTTTCAGTCCCACCTGCCGGATTATACTCGCCGCCATAAACAGTTATCTGCTCACTGCCTGTACCTTTTATACGCAAATCCCGGTCACCTTGATGGTCACCTTCTTTAATCACGATAACGCGGTCATCTTCGATATCCGCCTGGGCAATGCCCATCCCCATAGGCCCCCAGACGCAGGCCGTCAACATAAGCATTGCCCCTGCCTTATGCAGTTTTCTTTCCCTTTTGGCGCTGCTCATGTCTATTCTCCTTACATGTTGATAACTACGGTAGAGCCGATATCCACCGGCTGTTTATTGTCCTTGACAACATTTTGTATTTCGACCTGTGCCCCTCCGGCCACGTCATCCATATTTTCACAGTCCAGTTCCTGCTTTTCCGGCTTTTTAACAGATTCTTTCTCTTTCATGGTTATCCCCCTTTCAATCTTCTAACATTGCATTACTGCTTATTACTACTTACGATTGAACCTGCTGGATATTACCAGTTTTTACCAGTGTATAAAAACTTATTCTTCGCCCAGAATTTTCCGCAGACTGCCCATAGCTCTAAAGAGAATAACACCAACATTGGCAGCAGACACATCAAGCGTTTCCGCAATTTCTTTATTGCTCATTTCGCCCCAGAATTTCAGTTCAATAATCCGCTGCTCGCGTTCGCTAAGTTTTCCGAGCGCCATAAGCAGTTCACTTTTGCCTTCCTTGACCAGCAGCTGTCCTTCAGGGCGTTCCTTTTCGTCCACTGACGGTGAGAACACATCGTCCCACTCCACATTCTGCCGATGGCTTTGCCAACGGTAGTAATCCGTCAGGGTACGGGTGGCTATACGGGACAGCCAGGTGGCAAAAGACGCCTTGCTGCTGTCGAACTCCGCCAAATGCTCCACCATCTTGATAAATACATCGCTGACAATATCATCAGCGGTGGCGGCATTTTTCACCCGGGCGTAAATCAGATTATATATTTTCGGGAAAAAATGCTCATACAGTTCATCAAACGCCTCATCATCAGCCACAGCCTGCTGTGCGATGGCGTTCCAATTTTTTTCGTCCATACACTGCTCCTATGCTACCTGTCGTTTCACTAATTTGGTAAAGATACCATTCTGCGCTAAAAGTTCTTCATACGTGCCGCTTTCCACCAGCCTGCCTTTATCCATAACCAAAATCCTGTCACATTCACGAATGGTTGACAGGCGGTGAGCAATCACCAGCCGGGTTGTTTTCAGCTTGTTGAGACTCTCCGTCACAATGGCCTGCGTGCGGTTGTCCAGCGCGCTGGTGGCCTCATCAAAAATCAAAATTGACGGCTTGCCGGCCAAAGCCCTGGCAATCATAATCCGCTGCCGCTGGCCGCCGGAAATATTGTTGGAACCTTCGCTGATTACCGTCTGCATGCCCATAGGCATTTCCCGGATATCTTCGGCAATACCGGCCGCCTCGGCGGCCACCCAGGCATCATCCTGGGTGAGCGGTGCCTGCCCCACAATATTGGTGAAGATATCTCCGCTCATCAGCTGGCCGTTTTGCAATACCACACCCATCTGGGAACGCACCGACGGCGGTGACAACTCAGCCAGGGACTGGCCGTCATAATAAATAGCGCCGCTTTTCGGCTGTTCAAAACCTAACAACAGCCGCACCAAAGTGGATTTACCGCAGCCGGAATGCCCCACAATGGCGACATTTTCGCCCGGTGCCACCTGAAAGCTCACATCCTGCAGCACATCTTTTTTCCCTTCCCCATAAGCGAAGGTCAGATGGCTGACTTCAATGGCCCCGGACAAGGGGTCAGCCTCCTGTTTATCCTCGGTGGTCTCCGGCACTTCCTCCAACAGCGGCCGCAGATTCTCGATATGCGGCTGAATGGTAAAGAAGGTGCCCACCAGGGGAATCACCGCATTAAGGGTGGCATTGAAGGAACTGAAGGCCGCCTCAAAGGCCATAAACTGGGCATAGCCAATCCCCTCCTTGACCAGCTGGCCGCCGCTGCCATCAGGCACCGTTTCCTGCATGCCGTAAACCACTATATAATATAGCAGCATGGTCAGGATAAAGGGCTGGGCTGCCGCAATAATGGTATTATAATTGCCCTGCCAGCGCAGCGCCAGATTCCATTTCCACGTTTCCCCAAAAACCTTGCTCCATAGATGGTAGGCCTGCTCCTCCGCCCCGTGCACCCGAAACTTTCCCAGGCCGGAAAAAATCTGCTGCACCAGGCCGGCCTCGGCATTGTTGGCCGCGATGAGTTTGCGCTGAAAGCTCAGCACCCGCCTATAGACAAAAGCCGTAATCAGGCACCAGACGAGCCAGATTACCATGGCCGCCGCCGTGAGCTTGACGCTGTACCAGCACATGAGGATAAGGCTCCAAAAAGAGAACACCGTATTAAATACAGCGCCCACAAAATTACCGCTGACCACATCTTTTACGGCCTCAATGCCGCGCATACGGCTGGCCAGTTCTCCCGTGGTAAACTGATGGAAAAACTTCAGCGGCAAGGTCAGGAGCCGTCCCCACAAGGCTGCCTCCACGGCCATATTCAGGTGGAGACTGATACGCATAACCGCCACTGTCCGAATCATGGTCAGTGCCGCCATGGTAAAACTGGTTACCATCATCACCTGCGTGACCGTCACCAGCCCTTCCCTGTCCAGAATGGGCAGGATATCCTGAAAGATTGTTTCCGTAATAACAGGGCTGACCAAAGGAATAAGCCCGGCAAAGAAACTTACCAGGAGGATTGTCCGATAGTCCGCCTTCCAGCACTGCTGAAACATAAAGCGCATTAAATCCATGATTTTGAGCTTGCGCCGGGGAAAACCTGCATAGCAGATAAAGGCGTCTTTATCCAATTGGGCAGCCTGCTCTGCGGTCAGACGTATCCCCTGGGAATTTTTTCTCGTCACCAGCTTATATAGACCAGGACGCTCCGGAATAAGCGCCGCAATCTCCTTGTCCGCCCCATAGTAGGCAATGAATACGCCCGTGTCATTTTTATGCCAGCCAGTCTCATCGAGCCGCACGAGCCGCAGCTGCACATTGGCCTTTTGCGCCAGCCGCCGCAGCAGGGACAGGGAATCCAGCTTTTTGGCAATATCAGGAGATAAACTTATATCCGCCTCCGGCATGGACAAGGCTTTCATCACGAGTTTCAGAATAAAAATATTTTCTTCTACCGCCTTGCCACCCTGCTCGGTGCTGCTCTCCTCGTAATATATTTCGTCCTCACCCAGCAGGTTGCTGATGGCATTTTTCACCAGCCAGTTTTTCTGTCTGGCAATGATTTCCTGCCGCCGGCGCAGCCGCTTGTCCGCTGACAAAAAGCGCATGCCCTGCAGCATGGTAAAAATCTGCTGATGCCGCTTGAATTCTGTCAGCAATTCCTGCGTGCTGGCTGTCCCTGCCGGAAACATTTCCCCCTGTGGCCACAGGACGAGCATATCATCTCCCAGAGCCGCCAGCCGGTTGAGCCAGCTGATTTTTCCGAGCGCCATAAACCAGGCCTGCATAAGCGGCTGCAATTCCTGCGGTGCCGTCCCGGCAAAAGTTTTTTCCGTCAGCAAGCTATCTGTCACAGCATAAATGAGGATATCCATTTCGCCAAACTCGTCCATTGACGGAAAAATCGCCTGCCCGGCCTCAATTTTCAGCAAATACGCCTGCCGGTAATGGCGTTCGTCCCGGGTAACAGCATAAACTTCCACCTGTCCGGCTGTAAGCACCAGAAAACTATCTTCACTTGTCAGCTGCCAGCGCCGGCCTGCCTGTAATTCCATACCATCACAACCCACAATCTCTTATCTATCACTTGCTGCTATGTTCCTCAATCAAACGGCGGTAAGGCCCATCCTGTGCCATCATATCCCGATGACGGCCGCGTTCCACTATCCGGCCATGTTCCAAGACGATAATCTCATCTGCGTCCCGAATGGTGGACAGCCGATGGGCGATAATAACGCAGGCACAGCCCCGGTGACGGATATTTTCCAGTACCTTTTCCTCCGTAATAGGGTCCAGGGCGCTGGTGGCCTCGTCCAGTACCAGCAGGGAAGGATTCACGGCCAAAGCCCGGGCAATTTCGAGCCGCTGCCGCTGGCCGCCGCTGAAGTTGTTGCCGCCTTCCGAAACCATGGCCTCATAGCCGCCCTCGAGCTGCAGGATATCTTCGTGGATACAGGCGTCCTTGGCCGCCCGGACAATATCACTTTGCCGCAGGGAACGGTCAAACAGGGCAATGTTTTCCCCAACCGTACCGGTAATCTGGAAAACGTCCTGGTCCACAGCTGCCAGCGAAGTCACAATTACACTGCGTGGTACCTGCCGCCGGGGCGTGCCGTCGAGCAGCACCTGACCGCCCCATTCCTCGTACAGGCCGGTAATAACCTTGGCCACCGTGGATTTACCGCTGCCCGAGGCGCCGACAATCGCTGTCCAGTGCCCCGGCTTTAAATGCATGTTAAAGTCCTGCAACAGGGGCGGTTCCAGCGGACTATAGCCAAAACTGACCGCCTTTAACTCCAGCTCCCCTGACAGGCGGCCCTGAATTTTGGCCGCCACCGGCGCATTTTCCGGCGGATAATTAAGGGAATCCACCTCATAACAGCGCACATCATTGAGGCGCTGCATCTGCATTTCCGTAGTCTGCAGGCTGCTATAGAGGCCCGTCAGTTTGCCCACCGGTGCCTGAAAGCTGCCCATCAAATGCTGAAAGGCCACAAACATACCGGCAGTCATGGCCCCGTCCATAATGGAAAAGCCGCCGAAGGTCATGATAAGCGCCCCGTTGAGCCCGGACAGCAGCGTGGGCAAAGTGGTCACCGACAGCGACCACAGCTGGGTTTCCTGCGTGCCACGCAGCACCTTGGCCCGGTAACCGGCCCATTTCATAAAGAAATCACCCTCGTTGCCGTTGGCCTTGAGGCTGTCAATCATGGACAGACCATTTATCGCTGTACCGTATTCCTTGCCGGCATCCTGCTGAATCCGCATGGCTAAATCCGTCAAGTGGCGTCTGGTCAGCATCATCACGGCAATATTTACCACCATAAACGCGATGCCGATAGCCGTCAGCAGGACGTTATACTGCAGGAGCAATAAGAGGAAAAACAACGCCACAAAGGCATCGAGCACTGCCGTCGCCGCACTGCCGGACAAGACGCCGGCCACGGACTCATTCATCGAAATGCGCCCGGCCACCTCTGCGGCATAGCGCTGATGGAAAAAATGCATGGGCAGGCGCAGCAAATGCCAAAAGAAACTGGACGAATCCGCCAGTGTCAGTTTACGCTGCCAACGTGTGAGCAGCACTGCCCGGAGCCAGGTCAGCACCGCTGATACGATAAAGGACAACGTCATGGCTACACAGAGATTAGGCATCCAGTCCCGGTGCTTGCCCGTGAGAATATCGTCCAAAAAGACCTGACTGAATACCGGCGAGGCCAGTCCCGGCACAATCATGAACAGCCCCAGCAGGATAAGAAAAGTCATGCCCCATTTATCCTTCCAGAGCTTGACGGCCACGGCTTTAAAGACATTGTAGCGATGGCCTGCCGGTTTAAACTTGGCTGACGGTCTGACAGTCAGGGCAATGCCCGTATACGAGGTAACAAACTCCGACCACGGCACCGTACGCCGCCCCATGGCCGGGTCATTGAGGTAAACCGTATCCCCCACAATTCCTTCCAGCACAAGGAAATGATTAAACTCCCAATGGATAATCAGGGGATAATCCTGTTCCTCCCGGAGGCTTTCTGCCTCCCAGCGGTAGCCGTGTACTTCACAGCCCCGGCCCATGGCTGCCCTCATCACATTGCTGGCCTTACTGCCGTCCCTGTTCACACCGCACTCGGCCCTAAGTTTTTCCAAGGGAACCCACAGACCGTAATGAGCCAGTATCATGGCCAGAGATGCCGCCCCACATTCCGTTGCCTCCATCTGCAGGACAGTCGGCACTTTTACCCGGGCGCCGGACTTATGCCATAATTTCTGTAAAAATTCCCTTACCATCTGACTCACCTGTTACGCAGCCACTGGCTGATTTTATAGAACACCTTTTCAATGGGCGGCCGCCGCTCAATAATCACTGAACCTGTACAAAAGCTGCCGGCTGTAACGGGCTTGTGCTCACCCACAAAGGAAGTCCACAGATAGCCGGACGGATTGTTTTCATCCTTTACCAGCACAAAAGTTATCTCCACTACAGCGCCCTGACCACCGGACAAGAGCCACTTGGCCAGTTCCGGATTGCTGACCTTTTCCTGTATGGACTGCAGCGGCACCGGGTAATTCGACACCGTCCGCACCACACCGATAAGACTGCCGGACTCCTGCACATCCACCCCATTGGGAACCAGCTGTATTGTCTGCCCCGGTTCAATACGCTTGCCCTTGTCCACGGGAACGTACATTACGCCGGTCAGGTCATTGCGCTTTTTCGTCAGGCGTACGGAACAAAGCGGTGTACCACTGCTAATGACACTGCCCTTGCGTATCATCACATCCTCGACAATCCCATCGTAATCACTGATGACATCCCGGGATACCCCCTGCTTATAAAGTTTGGCCTTATACTGATAAACCCTGTCCGCCGTATCTTTCATACTGGACGCCAGTTGGGGACCATACTGGGCCATATTGGTATCGGCAGACTGCTGTGGCTGTTCCAGCTCGGCAATCAAATCCCCTTTACTGATAGTCGCCCCCTTACGCACATAAACATGGGCAATTTTTCCCCCGGCCACATGCGTAACGGTAGTCACACCGCCGGAATCCAGAATCATTCCCTTGCCATCGGCCCGCACAGTGAAAGAACCAAAAATTGACCACAAAATTACGGAAATGAGCAGCAATCCCACCGCTACCAGCGACATCCAGCCGATGGGCGTTGTTATGGGCAAAAGCATATCCAGCCTGTCAGGCGAGCGCAGTTTATCCAGTGCCGCCCTGCTAAAAATTTTGCTGCCATCTGCCATAACCGATTATCCCCCCACATTAAAATTTTGTTCATTTTTGAATTATATTCGATAAATAAAGAAAAATACCTGCCAGCAATTGGCAGGTGTTTCTTTATCTGTTTGTATTTTATCCTTAGGGAGTAACGTTCATGCCACCCTCGTTATGATTATTGCCATTCTGGCTATTCTGCTGAACGCCGCTGTTGTTGGAGTTGTTCTGCGTGTAGGCCGGCCCCGGTGCAGGTGTAGTCTGAAGGGGATTCGTGCCGCCATCGCTGTCGCCGCTGCCGCCTGTGCTGACAGCAATGGCGCCACCACCGCTGCTGTCCCCGCCGCCACCGGAAACCATGTCATATACGACGCCTGGTACACCTGTTGTGGCATATTTAACTACGTCTTTAAACCAATTGCCGCCAGAAACCTGCGCTAAATCTTTAGCCTTGAGTTCGTTTCTCTCATCTTTACCGGTCATTTTAATCCCCCCTCACTATATCAATTGATGTTGTAGACGCTGTTGTTCCCACCATTATTGATGTCAACCGGTGAGCCGATATCTACCGATGCAGCGTTATTGGACACCTCATTTACCTGCGAGATATGGCTTGTATTATTAATATCACCATGTTGCGTGTTCTGCTGAGCACCACTGTTGTCCGAATTATTCTGCTGGTTGTTTTCAGCCCCGCCTGCCACTTTTGACAGGTTTTCCATTTCCAGTTCCTGCTTTTCTTCCTTCATGGCCTGTCCCTGTCCTTTCGCTTACTTGGGATTAACTACCAAACCGCCTGTATTCTCAATGTTACCGTTCTGGGTATTCTGCTGGGCACCGCTGTTATTGGAGTTATTCTGCTGATTTGTGGGGGTAGTATTGGCCGGAGCTGACTGTCCACTGCCGGAATCATCTTTGCCACCGGAATCCATCAGCTTGCCTATCACCTCAGTTGCCAGCGGAATTACCTGCTCCCAACCGCCGCCGGAGACCTTTTCCATCTTCTCAGTGCTGAGTTCCTGCTTGTTGTCCTTCATTTTAAAAACCCCTTTCTTTTTTTAATCGTTCTTGATTTTGCTTATATATACGATTGAGTATATAGCCTATTACATAGTTTTTATTTTTTTTTGACGTTCATACCGCCCGTATTCTCGCAGTCACCATTTTGGGTATTTTGCTGGGCGCCACTGTTGTTGCTGTTGTCCTGATAATAGCTCGGCCCCGGTTCTTCTGCCGGCCCTGAGTAGAACCTTATCATCGGGCCAGGTGCGGCGTGAATCTGTTTTTCTATATCCTCAATAGAAATTGTTTCTAACTCCTCACCGCCAGAAACATTAGCTAATTCTCTTTCCTGCAGTTCGAGTTTTTTATCTTTACCCGTCATTTTAATCCCCACCTTTCTTTATGTTGTTTGTATTTTGTATTTGCCTATACATACGCTTGATTTCGCAAACTATTACAAGGGCTGCAAAAATTAGTTTTCTTCCAGCGTGAGTTCCACTTCCGTGCCGGCTGTCACTCCTTCAGTATCGGAGGTGATGACGATATCCCCCGCCTGCAGCCCGGAAATAATTTCAATATATGTACCGTTGGTTATGCCTGTTTTAACATCACGGAATCCCAGGCATCCATCGGATTCCACGACTGCCACCCGGTCATGGTATTCATCAGTAAAGGCCGCCACCGGCACCGCCAGGCACTTGCGTGCCGCATTGGCATGGAGCCGTACCTTCCGATAGGTTCCCGGTTCCAATAGCCCCACGCGGTTGTCCACCTGCCAGATTACCTGCCGTACCGTTGCCGGTTCAGCCAGGTCCGGCGTTATTTTTATCACCATGGCCGAAAAAATCTGGTCCTCTCCCATATTGCCCACGGAATAATTCGCACCATAAGGTTTGGGCAGGGCCTCGCCGCCCAGTACAGACGTACCAGCGTCAATGGTCAGACTGACAGGCTGGCCGATTACCATGCGCTTAGCCTGCTCGTCCACCACGGGAGACGTGAAATAAAGCTTGCTGAAATCCCCCACCAACGCCACGGGCGTACCAGCCGTCACATAAGCACCTTCACTCTGGTAAAGGCGCAGCACCTCCCCATCAATGGAGGACAGCACCATCTGCCGGGACTGGCGCATAAGCAGCTGTTCCCGCTGAGCCGTCAAATTATCCATCCGCGCCTGGGCAGCCTTGTAGGCTGCTGCCGCCTCATCATATTTTTCCAGCGAAATAGCATGGTATTCCACGAGCTGACTATAACGGTTATAGGAATTACGCGCCTTCAGCAGCTGAGCCTCAGCCTCCACTATATCGCTGTCGGCCTGCTTGATTTTTAAAGGAATATCCTCGTCCACCAGCTGCAGGATGGGCTTGCCTGCCGTCACCATGCCATGTTTTTCCACAAACACCTGGGTGATGCGCCCATTTTCCCTGGCGATTACATCGGCCATATCATCGCAATAGAAATTCGCCAGTTCCAGCTCCACATAGGGCTGGATTTCCCGTACCTGAACCACCGCACCATTAAGGGGCAGGCGCAGGTTTTCCATACGCTGCTCGATTTCGTTTTCCCCACGCTGGTTCAGGTACACGCCGTAGCCTAACAGCCCCACAATAACCATAATAATAATGCCGACACCCAAGTAAAAATACGTTTTCATAAAAAAATTCTCCAAACTTCCCTAAAAAATTTTACAAATCTTGTAATATCCTGTCCGCTCCCTCGTATGTTATAATAGAATTAAAGATAACACAGGAGGTAGACATCATGCGTATTGAAAAACAACTACAGGAAACGGACTTCTCCCGTTTCAGCAAAGTAAAAGACAGCCTCAAGGACCACCTCCACGAGATGCGCAGCCAGAAACAGGAGCTATCCTGGAATGAACTGGATACTCTCGCTGCAGCCGGCAGGCCTAATCCCTATAAGCCCTTAAAGCCTTAAGACTACAATTTATAATTCAACAGCCAACACCCTAATACCTGCAAAAAAAAAGCTGACATGTCGAATGACAAGTCAGCTTTTTGTCGTTATTGATTAGAGATGCCAAATCCAGATGTAGATACTGGACATGATAATGGTGAGAATCATCACCGGGAAAGCTACCTTCATAAAGCCGATGAAGGAAATCTGCTTGCCATGCTGAGCAGCCAGGGATGCCACAACCACGTTGGCCGAAGCACCGATAAGCGTACCGTTGCCGCCGAGACAGGCGCCGAGTGCCAGACTCCACCACATGGGCTCAAGATTGGAAAGCCCCATCTGCCCCATATCCTGAATCAGCGGGATCAAAGTGGCTACAAAGGGAATGTTATCAATGAAGGCCGAGGCAATGGCACTCATCCAAAGAATGAGCATAGCCGTCATCGGCACGTTGCCATTGGTAACTGCCAACGCCTCTGCCGCCATGGCCTTGATAACGCCGGTCTCTACCAAAGCGCCGACGAGGACGAACAGACCGGCAAAGAAGAAGATGGCCAGCCATTCCACCTTGGAGAGGACTTTGGCAATCATGGTTTCATTGCGCGTGTAGGTGATTAAGAGCAGCAGGCCTGCGCCCGTGAGAGCCGCCGTAGCCGTTTCCAGCCCCAAAGCACCGTGCATGGCAAACAGCGTAATCGTAAAGAAGATTACGGCCAGACATTTTTTCAGCAAGGCCTTGTCGGCAATCTGACTCTTGGCATTAAGGCGCATAACCTTGTCCTGCAGTTCCGGCGTGGTCTTGAGCCTGCTGCCGTAAAGAGCTACCAAGACAGCCTGTACCACGATAAAGATAGCCACGGATACCAGCGTCATGTTCTGAATGAAGTCCATAAAGCTCAGGCCCACGGCACTGCCAATCATAATATTCGGCGGGTCACCGATAAGGGTGGCCGTACCGCCGATATTGGAGGAAATAATCTGCGCCATAAGATAGGGCTTTACATCTACCTTGAGCTGGGAGGTAATGCTGAACGTGATGGGCACGGTCAAAAGAACCGTGGTCACGTTATCGAGGAGTGCCGAACATACAGCCGTAATGGTGGACAGCGCCACCAGCAGCGCCACGGGCTTTGCCTTGACCTTCTTGGCTGCCCAGATGGCAAGGAAGTTAAACAGCCCCGTTTCACTGGTAATGTTGACAATAATCATCATGCCCATTAAAAGCCCTAATGTATTAAAGTCAATGTGATGAATAGCCGTTTCCTGACTGATAATACCAAACAGAATCATCAGCATAGCGCCAAAGATGCCCACGATGGTGCGATGTACCTTTTCTGAAATAATCAAGGCATAAGCAGCCACAAAGATAACTATGGCTATCGTTGTTGAAGTCAAAATTTACCCCTCTTTCTTTTTTCATCCCTATAGAGTTTTTATTTATTTTTTTCTTTTGCCCAGCTGTCGCGCAGTCCTACCACACGGTTAAATACCAGCTTGTCCGGCGTGGTGTCGGGGTCAATCACGAAGTAACCCGTGCGCAGGAACTGATAATGCTTGCCGGCAGCCTGCAGTTTTACACTAGGCTCCACCAGCGCATTGTCGATAACTTCCAGGGAATTTTTATTGAGTGCGCCGATGAAATCCTCCGGCAGGTTGCCGTTTTCATCGGTTTCCAGCAGGTAGTCATAGAGACGTACTTCGGCCGGAACAGCAGTTTTGGCCGCTACCCAGTGAATGGTGCCCTTGACCTTGCGGCCGGCCGTAGCGCCGCCCGTCTTGGAATCAAGGTCAGCAGTACAGCGCAGTTCTACGACACTTCCCTGCTCGTCCTTAACGACTTCCTCACATTTGATGATGTAGGCGTGTTTAAGACGTACTTCGCCGCCCGGTTTCAAGCGGAAGAATTTCTTGGGCGCATCTTCCATGAAATCTTCCTGTTCAATGTAGATTTCACGGGAGAACGGCACAAAGCGATGACCGCCATGCATGGGGTTATTGTCCCCTAAAAGCCATTCTTCCTTATCCTCGGGGTAGTTCGTGATAACCACCTTCAGCGGACGCAGCACCGCCATAATGCGGTCAGCGTTTTCATTGAGGTCAGCACGCACACATGATTCGAGCATGGCCACATCAACGAGGCTGTTGCCCTTGGCTACACCGATTTCCTCACAGAACTTGCGCAGGGAGGCCGGCGTAAAGCCGCGGCGGCGCAGGCCGGAGATGGTCGGCATACGCGGGTCATCCCAACCGCGCACATGACCTTCTTCCACGAGCTGGCGCAGTTTGCGCTTGCTGGTTACGGTATTCGTGAGGTTCAGACGGGCAAACTCAATCTGGCGCGGACGGGTATTGACGTCAAAATCCAGATTTTCCAGCAGCCAGTCATAGAACGGACGATGCTCCTCAAACTCCAGCGTGCAGACGGAATGGGTAATGCCCTCAATGGCATCGGACAGCGGATGGGCAAAGTCATACATCGGATAGATGCACCATTTATCCCCCGTGCGGTGATGATGGGCATGGGCAATACGGTAGATAACCGTGTCACGCATAACCATATTCGGCGAAGCCATGTCAATTTTGGCGCGCAGTACCTTTTCGCCATCACCGAACTCGCCGGCCTTCATACGGGCAAACAGGTCGAGGTTTTCCTCCACACTGCGGTTGCGGTATGGGCTTTCCTTGCCCGGCTCCGTCAGCGTACCGCGGTATTCCTTAATCTGTTCTGCCGTCAAATCGTCCACATAAGCCAGACCCTTTTTAATCAGTTCAACCGCATAATCATAGAGCTTATCAAAGTAGTCCGACGCATAGTACATGCGGTTCTGCCAGCTAAAGCCCAGCCAACGGATATCTTCCTGAATGGAATCCACGTATTCCGTGTCCTCCTTGGTAGGATTGGTATCATCAAAGCGCAGATTGCACAGGCCATGATTATACTCTGCCAGGCCAAAGTTCAAGCATATAGACTTGGCATGACCAATATGCAGATAGCCATTGGGCTCGGGTGGGAAACGGGTGTGAATCCCTTCGGTGTATTTACCGTTTCTCTGGTCTTCCTCAATCGCATTCTGCACAAAGTTCGTGGCGATTGTCGTGTTTTCTGCCATTATATTCTCTCCTTTATATATGCGCTCACATCATCTGCTGCCGCGCACTTTTTCTCAATATAAGCCCACAGCCGGTCTACACCGGTCTGCACGCCTTCCTGCTCCGGCAGATGGTCGATAACCTTCTGGATATAGCCACGTTCCACCATCTTTTTTAGCGTCCAGCCAAAGTTTACATCATAAACCCACAAAAGGCGTACCAGCCTGCGGTCGCCTAAAGTTTTCAGCTTACGGTAATCTGCCTGCTCTCCGGCAGCAAATGCCTTGATAAACTCCGGGCTGATAAGGTCGGTAGACTTTGCCTTCATAAACCGGGGAGCCTGGTCTGCCTTTTCCGGGTCAAGGAAGGGAGACAGCACCCGATAAATATCCAGCTTATCCGCATCACGCAAGAGCCTGGCAAACAACAACCGCCTGCCGGCAGCGTCAGCAGGGATTTCCTTTTTATTATGATACTTTATGGCATAACAGAGTAAATCAGCATCTTCGGCAGACAAATCCCCCATATAAGGCATTTCCTCAGCCAGCACCTTCAATCCCAAATCCGCATGGTCTTCGGACTGCGAATCATTGAAGGTCTTGTAGATGCTGTACTGGCGAAAACGACCTACATCATGAAAGAGCCCCATCATTTCCGCCAGCTGTACATCATGCTCACTCAGGCTTAAATGCTGTGCCAGTTCCCGGGCAATGGCCGTTACATAGCCCGTATGTTCTGTCTTTATGCGAATCCCCTGCATGACCTCTTCATCATCAGTCACAAACTGATTCATGTAGCCGGTCATCCAAGTGTGCATTTTCCTTAATAATTCTTTCAATAATATACCTTCTTCACCATCACATTACGATATACCATTATAGCGCAATTAAAAAATTTTTGCCACAGAAAAAACACGGAGACGCCCTTGAAATTGAAGGAAAATTCCTATTAAGGACGAAATAATGGAATATGAATCATTGGTCAAGGAGGCAGGAAAACATGGGAAAAATCGACATCACCAAAGGACAGGTACTGCACCGCAAGGGCGAAACTGTCACAGAAGCCGCCATAGTCCTCAAAGGCAGCTGCTATGTAAAGGTCAACGATGACACGACCCTCACCGCCGGCAACGGTGCCATTCTGGGAGCTTTCCACGCTCCCGGTGACAAATATAAATACGATTACATCGCCGCCGAAGACGGTACGCTTTTTGTTTATGACTACAACAGCGAGCAGGACTTAACCGCCGCCATCAGCGCGACGCCTTCCATTGCTCCGGTCATGGTCACGGCCAGCCTTGACCTTGTAAACAGTCTGGTAAATACCCTCAGCGAGCTCCATGACAAAGGCTGCAATCTATGTCATGATATTCAGGCCAATTATACGGATTACAAAGACATCTGCGCCGAACTCATGGTTATGCCCCAGCAATTCCCCATTGTCAAAACTCTGGCTCACCCGGAAAAGCCAGCCCTCTTGTCCGGCTGGCAGACAGCCATCTGCCGTACCTGTCTGGAAAAAAAGGAACTGCTCCGCAAAAGCATTTACCCGGCTGACATAAACTTCTGTGTCGGTGCTATCATGCTGGCCTCCCAGCTGGCCCGGCTAACTCAGCCGCAAATCGAAAAAGCCACGGCCTTTATTCAGAAGGTACAGGCAGATACCGATGACTTCACCAAGGAGTACCTCTCCCAAAAAGCAAAACTGGACGGCGCCAAACGTCAGGAGGCCATGGAAGCAGGCAGCGGCAGCCTGCCACAGATAACCAACGCCCTCCATACCATTCTGGCCTTCGCCGGTACCGACAGGGAAACCGGCGATGCCTTCGCCCGGGATATCCGGCAGTTTATGAAAGCCCCGGATAAAACGGAAAAATCCGATGAAATGCGGCGTCTGCGCATGAACATCACCAAAAATTTCTATACGATTTACGAAGCGGCCTTTCTCAAGAGCCTGACAACCAGCGATATCCCGGCAGAAGTAAAAATGTTCTTCCTCTTCGGCTTTGTGGATGAAGAACTGGCCGGAGCAGAAAACACCGCCGCCATCTACAAATACACCCTGCTATGGGAGGCTGACCCTCAAAACCGGGTAATGACAGCCTATGACTGGCTCCACAAAATTTACCGTGGCGAAGTGCCTCCCTCCAAAGATGAATTTGAAAACGACTGGCCTGACCACCTGAAAGAAGAAGTACGGCAGGGCAATCTCACACAGGCACAGGCCGATGCCATGCTGGATGACACCAAAGCTATGGCACTGTTCGAGCTGTCCAACATGGTCACCAGCGCCAATAAAATGACCTATGGCAGCATCTTCTCCTTTATTCCGGCCTTCTATGCCCAGTCCGTCAGCCGTCCGCTGGAAGCCTGCCTTGCCAGCACCCAGCGTGTCACCGCCGCCCTCAACCGGGTACGGGATATCGACTTTGGCTGCTTCTACCGCCCCACCTTTGCCACCTATCCCGAATTTAAAATCAACCGCTTTGAGTACAACTTAGAGGTACTTCCCTATATAATTTTACTTCCCAACTACGGCAGCCGCGGCGTCATGTGGCAGGAAATCGAAGGCCGCAGGCGCACCACTCCGGCTCACATGGTGCTGTCCATTTTCCACTCCGAAAATCTGGACGACACCATGGTAAAGATGTGCGCCCAGTTCCGCTGGGAAATGTGCAAACGCATTCAAGGCGTCCATTACAGCGACATCTCCGAGCCTTCCCTCACCTCCGAATACTGCAACTACCTCCAGTTCTACAAAAAGAACGCCACCCTGTCAGAGGATATGAAGGAGAAGGTCAAAGCCGCCCTGAAACGCAACAACAACAGTTACAGCAATGTCTTTGCAGCAGAATATGAAACCTTCATCAATCAGGAATCCGAAGGCCTGCCGCGCCTCAACAAAGTTTCCCGGGGAATTCTCTTCAAATACTGTACTTTTTCCCACAGAGTACGGGAAGCCATCAGCATCAATCCCCAGTACCGCCCCCTGCTGGACAGATGGCGCATCCAGCACGATGAAAAGCTGCGGACGCTGGAGCTCTTCTCCCGTAAGATTCTCACCATGACAGAGACCCTGCCGGAAGAAGTAAAAAATGAAATTGAATACCTGCGGCTTTAACAACAACGGTGCTGTGAAAATCACAGCACCGTTGTTATGCTTCAACCAATATTCCCTTGTTTTTTAGCTCAGCCTTGATGATATGCAGAGCCTCCTCATCCGGCACACGCACCGTATGAATATGGACGCCGCCGGTCACCACCAGCAACGGATTGGCCTGACATTTTTTCATTTTTGTCAGGAAATTTTTGATATCACGGCGGCTTTTCAGCAGCAAATCGCTTTTCAAGGGGCCATATACAGGATGCTCTACAATAACATCCAGTACAGCTCCGCCGTTATCAATGATGATATTCAGCTCTGTCTCCATATCTTCTGCGCTATGACAACAGACTAAGGGCACCATAGGGTACTGCTGATTTTCCTCCTGTGGCATGATATAGCCCCGGGGCGTAGCAAAAATCTGCCGGCCCTCTGCCCGTAAAATACTGACATCACCAACGATAATCTGCCGGCTGACGCCCAGTTCCCGGGAAAGCCGTGTTCCCGTCAAGGGCTGCACAGCCTCCTGCAGGCGGCGCAAAACCTCCGCCCGGCGTTCTTCCGTTGTCATCCTCATCACCTCTTAGCTGCAGGTATAAAAAAAGCTGCCTTACGGCAGCTATATTTTTAAATGGTGGGCGATAACAGGATCGAACTGCTGACATCCTGCTTGTAAGGCAGGCGCTCTCCCAGCTGAGCTAATCGCCCGAAATGGTGACGCGTATGGGATTCGAACCCATGAAGCCGCCGTGAAAGGGCGGTGTCTTAACCACTTGACCAACGCGCCATGGCTCCCCGAGCAGGATTCGAACCTGCGACATATGGATTAACAGTCCACCGTTCTACCGGCTGAACTATCGGGGAATTCCGTGGTGTGTGTCACCAACGAAAATTATTATACGATACTTTTTCAGGGAATGCAACCCCTTTTTTAAATTTTTTCAAAAAAAGGTTAAATTATTTTTTGACCGGTCAAGAAAGCGGCTATGCCACTGTCATTATTGCTCGTTGTCACCGCCTTGGCCACGGCTTTAACATCAGCAGGCGCATTGCCCATCGCCACACTCATACCCGTATACTGCAGCATTGCCAGGTCATTGTAGTTGTCCCCAAAGGACAGTGCCTCTGACTTGTCCAGGCCATAATCTTTGAGCATAACTTCAATCCCTGCCGCCTTGGACACAGCGCCATCCATAATTTCCAAAAGAATATCAGAAGAACGCGCCACCTGAAACTGCGGATAATGCTGCTGAAAATACTTTTCTGCGGCGGCGCAGTCTACCGGTTCTGCCATCAGCAAAATCTTGTGAGGCAAAGTCCCCTGCGCGAGCAGACGGTCAAAATCGGCCTGCTCCGCCTGCGCCGAGGTGATATCTTCCTCGCGCTTTACGCGCGCATCCTGCTTATCCGTCACATACCAGTGATGGCCGCTGTAAAAATTCACCGTTACGGCGGGGAATTTTTCACCAATCTCCGCTAACAGCGCACGCACAGGCTCAGCCGCCATATAGGTGCTGGCAAGCTCCCTGCCCTCGCGGTCGAGCACGTAGGCGCCGCTATAGCAGATAATGGGCATCTGGATTCCCATATCCTCCGTAATCGGATAAATCGCCTCCGGCATCCGCGCCGACACCAACACAAAGGGAATATCCTTCGCCACCAGCTTTTTTACAGCATCCTTCGTCTGACTGGTCACTACATGCTGACTCGTCAGCACCGTGCCGTCAATATCGGAAAAAACTATTTTTACATCTGTCTTCGTCATAATAATCCCCCCAAGGATATTATCCTTTTTCACCAAGCATGTTTGCCTGTTCCTGCCAGACTGTCAATATCGGCAAAAGCATTTTCAATAGCCTCTGTATGATACACCCAATAATTATCATATATCTTCTTGGTCAAGCCCTTGCTTTCCCATTCAGCCAAAACTTCACCGGTCTTGCGATTCTTATAGTCCGCATAAAATTCCAGCAGATACATAAAAAATTTCATTTCCTCCGGCATATCACTCACCTCGAATATACACGGAATTGCGCGGGTCACCGGTAATCTTCTCCGCTTCCCAGATTTCTAAAATTGCCCCAGCACCAAAATCCGTCATACCACAAGCCTCATTTTCCAGCATTTCATGCGTCTTGGATTGCACGAACTTCTGCAATGCCTCCATATAGCTATAGCCATACTTCTCCACCAGCATATTGACCACAGCTTCATTGTAATAATCCAAAATATCGGGGTCGAGTCGTTTCATGCCTGTCTCGCCTCCTTAAAGACCAATAATTTCAACGCTTTCTCTGTACGGAACAGATATTGGTCTTTTAACTTCTGTGGCAATAACAACTTAATCGCCACATCTTCAGGAAAATAACCCTTCAAATAATTATTGACCGTGCGGATAGCTTGGTCATTGGCAACCGGGCCAACCACCATATCATAATCATCAGCAGGAGGATTTCCGGTACGATGAGCCGTTATGTACCGTAGCCACTCTCTATCCGGTCTAGCAAAAGTCAGTACCTTCACTCTATCAACATAATCATCGTTAATTTCAAAAACAGATATCGTTGCTACGCCTTCTTCACGACGGGCAGCCGTCCTGACCGCCCACTTCCGTGCCTGCTCAAAGTCACTGGTCATATAAAAGCCTGCGCCAAAGTCCAAAAATCTTTGCGATTTCAATATCTTAGGTTCACGAACTACAATATTGCTTCCATGGTATAAAAGCATACATTACCTCACATTTTCAAATAATGTAAATTAGAAAACCTTTGCCGAAAGAACAAACAACCGCATACGGATTGAAGGCTGCTGGGAGAAGGATGTCACCATGCTTCCATGATGTGATATATATGGCATTTCAAGGACTGGTAATTCTGCGCTCACTTACAGTTACATCCTTCAATATTACGATATTTCATTCCTATATGAACACATTTCATATCACCACTTTACTGAAAACATGGCATTATCTTTCAGTCTGCAGGTTTTTCTAATTCACATATATGTTATCAAGAAATATTCTATGAGCAATCACCCGCTAAGAATGTAATAATTGTCCTAATTTTTCATCAGTTAAATTGGTTGCTATTTCTTTTACGACATCTATTGTAAAAGGTAATGCCCTATCTTTAATTGTTCGTTTTATGTTTTCCCATATTGATTTATCTCTAATTTTATCCAAATAATCATTTCCTTTCCATGTTAAACCGCCCACAAAAAAATATTGTACAGTATCTCCCCCTAGAACAGGTTTATAACTAAGCAGCAAACCAGCATCATACAAAATTTGGCAATGATAGGCAATAGTTGAAGTATCATACCCTTCAATCCGAAGAGTAACTATAGGACTATCTATATGCATTTTCTCGACAGTTAACAATATCTTTCGACATAAATCCATGTCTCTTTTCAATATATCACCACCTTATATTTCATCAACAGCATTCCTTATATCAGATGAATATATATTAGTTAAATCTTCATTTGAAATATTATTTTTTAATGAAATTCTATTATTGAGATTAATTACAGACTTCTCAAAAATATTTCTAACTAAACGCGCATTACCGAAATGCTCATCTCTATTGGAGTACAACTTTATAAAAGCATTAGTTAAATCATCACAAGCATCCTTATTGAGTTTTAATTTTGATTTATTACACATACTTATGAAAATCTTTAAAAGTTCATCAGGATTATAATCTGGAAAATTTATGTATTTATTAAACCTAGACTTTAATCCTGGGTTTGAATTGATAAATTCTTTCATCAGGTTAGTATAACCAGCTACTATTACAATTAAATCATTTCTATTATCCTCCATCTGTTTTAACAATGTATCAATAGCTTCTTGACCAAAATCCTGACCACTATTTTTATTACTAAGTGTATATGCCTCGTCTATAAACAGCACACCACCTAATGCACTATTTATTACATCCCTAGTCTTTATGGCTGTCTGTCCAACATATTCAGCAACAAGTCCAGCGCGATCAGTTTCTATCAACTGACCTTTAGACAATATTCCTAATCCCTTATAAATCTTTGCTAACAATCGAGCTATTGTGGTTTTTCCTGTTCCTGGATTACCCGAAAAAACTAAATGGTTTGATGTTTCTAGGAGTGGTAACCCCCTTTCTTTGCGAATTTTATTCACGCGAATAGTATTAATAATTGACTGTACATCACATTTCACCTCAGTCAATCCAATTAAACTATTCAATTCCAACATAAAATCCTCAACCGAACTATCAAGAACAGCACATTGATTATTAATATTCGTAATTTCTTTTCCTATAATATTGCTATTTTGTTTTAAATCATCATTTCTAATACACCTTTGGCTAGGCCAGATATATTCCTTTAAATAGGCAATATTATTTTTATAAGTAGCACTTTGCTTTTCATCATCACCTGCAAATCGTATTTTTTCTATTCTCTCATAAATATCCAAAACAGAGAACCGAAAATATAACTCTAAATTTCCTGTGCTTATTGCATATGGTATCAGTTGTAATATATACTTTTCACTCTTCCATATCACTTGCTTAAGTGATTTTACAATATCATGAGGATTTCTTTCTAAAATACTCTCATAGAACATTTTATATTTTCTTGATAATTCAAGGTTATGTCTTTGAGCTACCTCATATGAAAATCTTAAAATATCCTGTACGGAATTAAATGTTTCTCCACCTATAGAATAAGAAAGATGTATCTCATAAAATCTATCATTCAAGAAAAGCATTTGCCCACATTCCAACAAATTTTGAGATGGCGATTCTATTTCATCTTCATTTATAAAATACCTTTCAACCAACTCCTCTAAGTAGTAATGGTAATTGCTTGATTCATCCAAAATATCCAAATTAAGAAATTTTGACTTATTATCACCAAAGCATATACCATCGTTGCTTTTTTTCAACTTTACTATATATGGAGGAAAAAAATCAATACTATCTTTTTCTTCAGTTTTATCGTATAACCATGACCATATTTTTTCTTTTTGATTACTAACATGCACGCCATTAGAAACCTTTTCTTTTACTTTGTTTCCATTTTCTAATACTGGTTTACATAGAATTGTTAAGTGAACATCATATCCTTCGAAAGACAAACCTACCAGACTGTATTCATCCGAAAATAAAAAGGATGCTTTAGGAGTTTGTCCATATGTTATTTGTTCAGTTAGATTTCTAAATTGATTTGAATCTTCATCATAAGCTATCATCTTAGCCTTTTGAACTTCTCTAAGCATCGCCATATTTATATTAGTAATATTTTCTAAGCTAAAATCATATACATCAAATTTCAAAATTACAGTGGATAATTTATAGTACTTAAACCCTAATATTATTTGTTTTATGGGCATACTAATGAATTCTCTTTGAAACAGTGGCACAGAGAACGATATTTCATGCTCATCTGAATTCTCACTTACAACTATTGAATCATTGGTTAAAGTAGGTATGTTATCCAAATCACACTCGCTTCCCCATCGTAAGTAATTCTCAAAAAAAGGGACATTATATTCCATGTTCGGCTACCTTTCATTATATATCTCATTTACATCCATCATTCTATTTGCGTAAAGTGTATTGTCTTCATAGAGCGGATGGCAAAATTACGGGAGGCAGTCTGTCTGTTTTTCCGTTCCTTTGATGTGCCTTTTGATAACAACCAAGCAGAGAGGGATTTACGCCATGCAAAGTGAAAATAAAAGTCAGTGGCTGCTTCCGAACTTTTGCAGGAGCAGAACTCTTTGCATATTTTCATTCGTACATAAGCACTGCCAAAAAGCGTGATCAAACAGCCTTGCATGCTCTGGGGTTGTTGTATTTTTAGATAGTCCCCTGGCAGTAATTGCTTATGGGGGACTGAACAATTACATTAAAGGCAAAAAATATGTCTAGCTCCCCGTCATAGCGTAAGACAGCTATCCCCGCCTGTCTTGCGCCTTGTGCCACGAATCTCAGTCATGGTAATTATCTTCTGTCCCTCTTCACATCTTCGGCGATGAGTTCTTCAAGCCGTCCCACGGTCATATCTTTTTCGGAATAGACCGTAATGCCATGTTTCTGCAGGAGCGCCGTGGTTACGCCCTGGCCTTTGACTTTTTTGCCGTCAAAGTTGCCGCTGTGGATTTTTTTAACGCCACAGGAAGGGCTGCCCTCTTTGAGAATGGCCACTTTGGCATTATAGGCCTCGGCGATTTTGAGCACCTTGTCGGCGCCCGTCAACAGGTACTGCGTGGTGTCCATACCGTTCTCATCCATGGCTTTGGCCTTGCCCGTGAGGACTTTTTTGCCGCTGCCTCCCTGAATTTCCATGGCTGGTCTAGGGCAGGGCAGCATGGCAAAGCATTCGGGGCAGACGGCGATAAACCGGCCCCGCTCATTATATTTCAGCAGCAGTTCATGGGTATTGGCTCCTCCGCTGTATTTTACCTTGTGACCCAGCAAACAGGCACTGACCAAAATCATTTTCTATACCCCTTTCTCCCAAATACACACATATTTATACCAAGTCTTTTCGCCAAAGACTCCAAAGAATCCTCCCCTAAATCCCGGCCGGCAAAAAGAGGAATTGCTGCACAAGTCCGGGCATCGTCCATGGCATTATGATGCTGGAAATCAATATGCAGGTGTGTCCCCACCGTGTCCAGCTTGTGGTTCTCCAAAAAGGGCCAGGCCTTGCGCGCAATCGCCACCGTATCGCAGTAAGCAAAATCCGGTACCGGCAGGCCGCCCTCTGCCAGGCAGGCACTGAGCACGCCCATATCAAACCGGGCATTATGAGCTACCACAATTTTTCCTTCCAAATGACTTTTGAGTTCCGGCCAGATTTCCGCAAAGGTCGGCGCATTTTTCGTATCATTGGGTGTAATGCCATGAATCTGTACATTGAAATAATTGTATTTATTAGCCGGTGGTTTTATCAGACTGTAATAAACATCCTTCATCCTGCCATCTTCCACCGCGGTTACTGCTACACTGCAGGCCGAGTTACGGCAGCCCGTGGCCGTTTCAAAGTCAATGGCGGCAAAGTTCATCATAAATAAATCGTTCCTTCTTTTCTATCTTATATAACTTATATAAATTAAATTACAAACGGACGAATCCACCCAGGCCCAGCCCGGGTGGATTCCCCATTATTTATTCAGTTAGCGCTTAGCGCTTGCTTTTCAGATATTCATCAATGGCAGCAGCTGCCTTACGACCTGCGCCCATGGCGAGAATTACCGTAGCAGCCCCCGTGACGATATCGCCGCCGGCAAATACGCCCGGTTTGGACGTTGCCCCGGTTTCCTCATCAGCCGCAATGTTGCCGCGCTTTGTAGTGTCAAGCCCCGGCGTCGTCTGTGAAATAATCGGATTCGGGCCGGTACCGATGGATACAATAACCGTCTCTACCTCCAGGTCAAACTCAGAACCAGCAACAGCTACCGGACGGCGGCGGCCGGATTCATCAGGCTCACCGAGTTCCATCTTAATGCAGCGCATGCCTTTAACCCAGCCGTTTTCATCCCCAAGAATTTCCACTGGGTTGTTGAGGAGCTTGAATTCAATGCCCTCTTCTTTAGCATGTTCCACTTCTTCCTTACGGGCAGGCAGTTCTGCCTCGCTGCGGCGATAGACGATATAGACTTTTTCCGCGCCCAGACGCAATGCCGTACGGGCAGCGTCCATAGCCACATTGCCGCCGCCGATAACGGCGACCTTCTTGCCAATCTTAATCGGCGTAGCGTATTCCGGGAACTTATAAGCCTTCATGAGGTTGCAGCGCGTCAGGAATTCGTTGGCGGAATAAACGCCGCTGAGGCTTTCGCCCGGAATCCCCTGGAAACGCGGCAGACCGGCACCCGTGCCGATGAATACTGCGTCAAAGCCCTCTTCTTCCATCAGCTCGTCCACCGTGAACAGGCGGCCGGCTACAGAGTTGAGTTCAAACTTCACACCGAGTTTGGCGATGTTGTCGATTTCCTTTTTCACGACATCATCTTTCGGCAGGCGGAATTCGGGAATGCCGTAGGACAACACGCCGCCAGCCTTGTGCAGGGCCTCAAATACCGTTACCTTATAGCCCTTCTTGGCCAGGTCACCAGCACAGGACAGGCCGGAGGGGCCGGAGCCGATTACAGCTACCTTCTGCGCGTCCGCAGCATACTCGATGGGTTTTACTTCTTCATTCTTGGCCATATAGCGGTCAGCTACATAGCGTTCCAAACGGCCAATGCCGACGGATTCGCCCTTCTTGGCCAGTACGCAGTATTTTTCGCACTGATTTTCCTGCGGACAGACACGGCCGCAAACAGCCGGCAGAGCATTAGCCTCTTTGATTTTCTCAATAGCGCCATCAAAATCGCGCTCTTTAATCCTGCCGATAAATTCCGGAATATCCACGGACACCGGGCAGCCCTTGCGACACTGGGGCACCTTGCAGTGCAGGCAGCGCTCGGCTTCGGCTACTGCCGTTTCTTCATCGTAGCCCAAAGCTACTTCATCAAAGTTATGGGTGCGAACCTTGGGGTCCTGCACCGGCATTTCATGTTTCTTCAAAGACAAAGCCATCGTTTATTTCCTCCCCAAACCAATGCGGCAAATATGGTCCTTTTCCTCAGCCTCC